>NZ_SCFA01000030.1 GCF_004210275.1 Rickettsiales endosymbiont of Peranema trichophorum | reverse complement strand
AAGCTGGGTATACTGAAGATGTCGAAAGAGATGCAGAATGCGTACTTTGGATATATGAAGGAAGTAGCGACATTCAAAGACGCAGTAACCACAGCAGAGTCAAAAGGGAGAAGAATAGGCAGAGAGGAAGGCATCGCGATAGGTACCGAAAAGGGCATCGCGATAGGTGAAACAAAAGAAAGAGCTACGATAGCGAGGAATCTGTTAAGCGTCGGCTTAGATACAAGAAAAATAAGCGAGGTTACCGGGTTGACTGAGCAGGAGGTGAATGCATTGATTGGCTGATTGCGGATTGCATGACAGGATTGAAGAGAAGCTATAGTAAAGTGTACACAGCTCCACAATCCTGCGTTTTTAGTTAAACACCAGGCTTAGCTTGACCTAAATATCATTTAAAAGCTATCTTCTAATTAGCATACCAAAATTGAAATAACAAACATAGAAGCTATAGACCTGATCAGACAGATGCTCAGATTCGCATTGTTTATAATAATTTTGTCGACTCCAATTCAGGCCCGCTCTGATACCTCCTTTTACAAAGATAAGAAGAGAGGCTGGCACTGGTATGAAAGCAAACCAAAAGACATGCCAAAAGAATCAACACAGTCTTCTGTTGAGCTCACCCCAACCGATGTCATTAACACCATCAGAAAAGACGCCGAGAACAAGCTACATAGGGCAATTGTTGAGCCAACCGAGAAAAATATCATTGACTATATAAAAGCGCAGGAGAAGATAGGTAATAGGAGTGTAAAATTTTCCAAAGCGTGGCAAAGAGTGATTTACAAACATCCGGAATTAGATAGAACATTACGACACCCTACATCGAGCAATGCCCTGCACATCTCACGCCAAGAGGAATCAGCACGTAAGAGACGGAAAATTAGGACGTTGAGTCATGAGTATGGTTTGATGTACTTCTTTCGTGGTGATTGTCAGTATTGTAAAGGTTTTGCAAAAGTGGTCCGGGACTTTGCTACATTTTACGATTGGAAAGTAATGGGCATTCAAATGGGTGAAGTAGGGTTAGCTGAATTTAGAGATGCAAAATTGGACAATGGTATATCAAGAAATCTAGGTATTACCGTGGTCCCTGCACTCATTGCAGTTCATCCCAGGACCGGTAGTATGATACCGCTAGCTTTTGGCTATGTGAGTGAGGACGAGATAGAAGACAGAGTCGATGCCCTGATAACTGGACAAGATTTGGACGAATATGTGGATGACGAAACACAAACAAAGTAAATGTCTGATATACGTACTTATTTTTATGATAAGTCATACAGCTTGTAGCAGTACTGTTATTGCTAGCATCGAGAAGGAGATGGAGGAGTTATTCAATGCCAGTACCAATATAACCTCTGGAGGAGCCTACAAGGGCCAGTCCGGAGGGTACTACACTGGTGGTAGTCTTTATGCTAGAGTGCCAACGCGTCATTACCAATTTGCTAATTTCCAGGTCCCTTCTGTTAAAGCTGGATGCGGTGGCATAGATATGTTCATGGGCTCCTTTAGTTTTATCAACACGGATCAACTTATCAACGCAATGAGGGGGGTGATGAGCAACGCAGCCGGTTACTCCTTTAGCCTGGCCTTACAGACATTTGTACCACAGGTATACAACACCATGCAGAAGTTGAACGATATAGCACGGGAAATGAACAACTTAAACATGAATAGCTGTGAAACAGCTACTCAAATTGTTGGTGGGGTATGGCCGAGAAGCGACATGGCAAGCAAGCAGCTTTGCCAATCGATGGGTACCAGTAATGGTAAATTTAAGGACTGGGCAATGGCAAGGCAGGGATGTGGTACTGGTGGCAAGAGGGACGAAACAAATGCCAGGAAAGTGGAAAAATATCAGCATCAATTGGGAGATGATTTTAATATCGCCTGGGAAGCTATAAAAAATCAGGGAATATTTTCTCATGACAAGTCTCTAGCAGAATTTTTCATCACCATAAGCGGTACCATCACAAGCAAAAAGAAAGGAAATGGAGTCGATGGAAGTGTTGTCGTTAGCCACTATCACTCTCTTGTCAATAGCGAGGCACTGTTTGATACACTGCTGTTTGGAGGACCTAAGGGTGGAGGTGCAGCAGAAGTATACAGCTGTAACGAAAAAGACAAATGTTTAGAAATAGTTCGAAAGAGTTTAGGTCGAATATCGGAAAAGAAAGCTTTAGTACCACAGGTCGAGGAGACGTTGCGTAGTATAGCAACCAAAATGAAGGATCACAATGGTAAGCTGACAGACAGGGAGAAGTCACTAATAGAGCTGACACAGATCCCCATACTTAAAATCGTATCCGTACAGAACGCATTTACAGCTGGCAATGGTGTCATCAATATTTACGAGTATGCAGAACCGATAGCATATGACTATCTGTTGGGCTATCTGGAGAGAATTTTAGACTTTGTTAGCGTGAACATTAGTCAGTTGGAGAAGGTACAAATCGACGGTACACACATCGACAACTTTAAAAAAGACATAACGAACGTTAGGAAGATGATCACCGATAAGAGATTTGGAGCATACCAAAGGATGATAGCAGCACTCACCGTCGTTGAAAAAACAAATTTAGTAGAAAAAAAGATGCAGCATATGTTTACTCATTATAACGAAATCAAGTGATGCACATAGATTATGTAGTATATACATATGGGGGTGGAGAGCAGCTATTTTATACCTTCAATGCGATAGCTTCTTTATTTAACGGTCACAAGGTATATCAAAGTACATTTTATATATCGGCTGTGATGTTTGGTTTTTGGGTTTTGCTGACGAGTATTATCAAAAATGAAGCAATGGTCCCAATCAGATGGATGTTTTGGTTTTGGATGAGCACAAATGCAATGCTCGTACCCAAGGCTTCAATTCTCATTAATGATCCGATCACCAAATTTGAGCGCAAAGTTGACAATGTACCTTATGTCCTTGGGGCATTTGCTGGAATAATGAGTGGTATAGGGCATGGCATTACGGACACTGTGGAAACTTTGTTTAAGATAGCTGACTATGAGAAATACAGCGAAAGTGGCAGCATGTTTGCTTCTCGTCTTTTGAAGAACATGGATAGATACAGAATTAGAGATGGTATCTTGAAGGAGAACATCTCTAGGTTTATAGATCAATGTGTTGTTCTAGAGGCCATGATGGGTGGTAAGTACACTGTATCAGATTTGCATCATGCTGAGAACATATGGCAACTGGTGAGGGACAATGCCAATCCCATCAATGGTTTTACTTACAGGGAACCTACCACAAAAACAGCAGACATTCTGACGTGTAAAGAAGGTGCAAAGAAGCTTGATAAGGAACTTACAAAACATACAAAGGGGTTGGCCACATACCTTGGCAAGCAATACAAGCTGGACGCTAACAGTACCACATCTGATGCAATGTTTGAAAATTTTTTTAAAGAAAAGCTCACCAACAGTTTTTCTTTTATGGCCGATATAGCTAATAGTGCTGAAGATATTTTAAAACAAGAAATGATGATCAACGCTATTGATGACGTCAAACAAAGCTATGCTGTAGCAAAGGCGAGAATTCAGCAAAGGCAGTGGCATTCAATCACAGGAGAGCTAGCGTCCCATTTTTTGATAGCATTAAAAATAGTACTGGAGACCCTTGCCTATTCTGCATTTATTTTTATTGCAATACTTATGATGCTACCCACGGGAATTGTGATCTTTGCTAGATACTTACAGATACTAATATGGCTACAATTATGGGCACCACTTTATGCTATACTGAACATGGTGATGTGTACTGTAGGCAAATACCAAAGCAAAGCGATCCTTGGAGGGGAAGGGTTGACAATGTTGACATCGATAGGTCTCTCTAACCTACACGCAGACATAGAGGCGATAGCAGCAATGTGTAGTGCATCGATTCCATTTATTTCTTATGCACTCTTACAAGGCAGCGTATCATCATTTATCAGCTTAGCAAGCACTATCACGGGTGCAATGTCTGGTGCTGCACAGAGTGTATCACATGAGATAGCCTCCGGAAACTTGAGCCTCAACACCGTTGCATACTCAGGAAGGGCACGTATCAATGACACTGGATTTAAACATGACACATCGATAGGCTATAAATCGGGCACCATGGATATGGAAAGACTAGACGGAGGACACAACTTGATGGTCGGCACTGGTAGGCTTCTTGGTGTAGGCGGTGGAGGACAGAACATGTCAAAGTTACCAGATACCATATCAGTCAATCGCATGTTAAGCATGGGATTTAACAACCATATAGCGGAAGAGAACAGTATAGCAATGAATCACGCCAGAAATTTTGAGCAACACAGGAGTATGGCACACCAAAATGCGTCAGATTTATTATCCAGCATGGGTAGGAACATTGGACAAAACCGGGGTTGGGAAATATCTAATAGCAGTCAGTACGCAGACAGCATTAACAAAACGATCAACTTTACAAAACAACTGCAAGAAACTCATGGGTGGAGTGCTAAAGCAGCTGGAGAGGTTGTGTCTAGTATAGGATTTGGGATTTGGTCTGTACGAGGTAGCGCCTCGTACAGTTATGGATTGGAATCGCAAGAAGCAAAACAAATGGCGGAATCTCAAGGTTTAGTCAAACACATTGAAGAAGGTGTACGACACTTAGACGATATAAAATATAACGAGAGCATGGGGGAAGAGAAAAGGTTAGCAGAGAGTCTCAGAAGAGAGTTTAGCGCGATGGAACAATCATCACAGCAGTATGGGTTTCATAGTTCTGAAGCAAAGAAATGGGAAAATGCAAAAACCATTGCAGAAAGCCTGGGCATAGGCATTACGGAAGACGCGACCGAGAGATTTGTAGAGTACGTAGCCCATACCAAAAACAGTGATGGCAGCGAGGTGGGACGGGATAGAGCGCTACAGATAGCCGCGGATGGTCCTGCAATCGGGGCCAACAGGGACCAATATATGAGATTTCTAGGTGGTTTTAGCAGAACCATAGCCGAGGAGAGATTTGAGGGTATGGAGGCAAGTGGTTTGATATCTGAAGGCATTGATCGACAAAAGCAAGACCATGCTGCACTACGGGCATCACAAGAGAGGAAGTTGTTGCAAGACGTAGTCGATGGTAAGGAAGGAGCATACGGTAAATTTCAGATTGAACAGGCTGAGATAGGTTTAGGTCAGAGAGTTGGTATAGATCAAGATGGAAATCATGTCTCAGAGGTGTTCCAAGATGCGAAGGAAGTGATTACGAATACAGGCCAACAATACGGGTTAGCAATTAACAAGGATATCACCTCAGATGATACGCAACGGCTCTATCGCACATACTCTGACGAAAACAACAAGGAGCACAACATAGTCAGCGAGGTATCTGGTATACACAAACAAGATGAGGCTAATGTCAAGCAACAAACAGAAGGCTTAACATCCAAGAAAAATGAGTTATATGGTATATTAACTCCAGAAGAGAAGGCACAAAGATTTTCTGATGTATCGCGAGACCCTCCCGTATTTGATTTCAAGAAAGTATGGGACGGGCGAGAAGAGCCTAAGTTTGCCGATTTTAACAGCAGAGAACACGCCGACAGTTCACCTAAAACATTTGCTGAGGAAGCACGACAAGAGAATTCAGGCTCAGGTGGTGCTACTACAACTAGCGCTTCAAATACACCAGACAATATAGAGCCTATCAATAATGAAGCACAACCTACAGTGGCACCGATACAGGAACACCTAAATGAGCAGCCACATTTAGTGCAACAACAGCAACACATCGAACAAGAATTATTGAAAACCAATACAAAAACACCAAAAACAATTGCAAAAAATGAGGTGTTTGATATGAGTAAGAGAATAGAAAAAAGCGATCAAAAAATGGCCCAGCTACAGAAAACAGATGGGGATAATAAATGAATAACGACAACTTTAAAAATCACTTAGGTAATGGCAATAGTTTTGAGAATGTGAGTGTTAGACAATTTATTATAGCCATCATCGTTATGATTGCCATATTTTTTCTTGTCTCTCAGTTTTTCCGGTTAATGTACTTTAACAGTGCGCTACAAGACTTCAACAGTATTAGGGACACAGTACAAAAAGAACAACAACAAATAAGTGAGGCCATAGAAACCAAAAGGCAAGATCTGGAAGCTCAAATGTCACCACTACTGTCTAAAAATGATCAAGTAAGAATCAGAACGGACGAAAGAAGGGAACTTGACGCAGTTCATAGGGAAAGAACCACTTCCAAAGTTGAACAAAGAATCGACAATGAATACAACTTCGTATTAGATGTACTGCAAGGAAAGGCAGAAAGCAAAAATACACCTTTTGATAGGTACCTGGATGCCTTGTACGAGTACTGTAGTCGCTGCCACAATTATCTTGAAGCTGACATCTTTAGGTTCAGAAGCAATATCATTGCAAAGAACAATCTTGCAGCAAAATATAAAAAGGATGTAGCACTGCTGGAATCTTTAAGCAGGTTGGATGATTGGGACAAGCAAACTTTGATTGCCAAGAAGCAATACATAGAGGATGCAAAGCACTACAGATTAGATATGACGGATGCAGAGATAGCACAGTACGTGTTGAAGGATAACCCCGATACAGTTATAGCAAGCTGTACCAGAAGAGCCAGCAAAGCAATTCCAATACTTGTAAAGTATAGCGATGGGGAGATACTGGCAAGGTATCTAGATAGAATCAAAAAGACAGCAGAGGTTTTTGGTATAGCTAAAGATGTAGACTGGACAGTACCTTATATGGTCAAACATGAAAAAGTGGAATTTCATGAGCACATGGTAAAATGGTGCCGCGAAAGGCCTGGAGTGTGCAGGTATAGCATGAACAGTCCAAATCCTGCTAATGAGAAGCTTGTCAAACAGGAGAAGATGAGATACGCCAAAATGATGAATGAAAGGTACGCATCTTTAGGTGACAATGTAGGTCTGGAATACGCAGTCTTTAAGAAGTACAGACATAGAATATATCCGAATGATCTATTAGAAGAAGTGTCGAACCAAAAGTAGGGCAAGACATTGAGCGCAAATGATTTTAATAAGAGTTGAGACTACGTGGTATTCATTAGGGGGACACAACTAGCAGGACACACGCTAAGGATGGGCAACCAATCCATTAGAGACTGGTGCTTATGTACCTTGCTAGCGTGGGTAATCTTTACCGCGTTGATACCGTGGCTATATGTAGACGAAATACACATGTCAAATATTATGGCTGAGCTGCAATCAACTTGGTGTAATTACAGCGGCAAGCATGATAAAATCATCCTGTTGGGTGACAGACGCGCTACGATCATCTTGAGACAGAAATATCAAAGCATCCACAAGCTCAGTGGGAAGGATATCGCAAAACTCTCTACGGTGCCGATGGTGAATCGTCCATACAAAGCATGGCAGATCAAGAAATACAAACTCACGAGCAAGGAGATAGAGGATGTACGTGCGATCTTGATCAAGAGCATGTTTCAAGCATTGGTTCCTTCTGTTTTGACTGTCAGTCTTATCTTTTTATTTGTAGCCTATAGCGGTTACAAAACCACAAACAGTCAATTTTTAAGAGGCAGGGTTGTAGTAACACAGGACAAACTAAATAAATTGATTCAGGGATTAAATAAAAAGGAAAAGGTGTACGACCCATACTCTGTTGCTGGTGTGCCGTATCCTCCGGGTGGGGAGACGGAGCACTTAATGCTCTGTGGTACTACCGGAACTGGTAAGACGGTGATTTTAAAGGATTTAATCAGACAAATTAAGGAACGTGGTGACAAGGCTCTCATATACGACTACACCGGTGCGTTTATCAGTGGATATTATGAGCCTGATAAGGACATTATCATTAACCCATTTGACAAGCGTTCAAAGGCCTGGTGTCTACTTAAGGAGACTGAGCACGAGGCCGAATTTGAAACGATAGCAGAAGCTTTGATTGGCACCAACGATGCTGTTAATGATCCATTTTGGCCAAACGGTGCAAGACTGATCTTTTCAGAATTATGCAAATTGCAGATAAGAAATGGCAACTTTAGTACGCAAGATTTATACAACCACTTGCTATTACCTACAGGGACATTACACGATGTATTAGAAAGGACTCTTGTAAAGAACTTCACAGATCCTGCTGCTGAGAAAACCACTCTTGGCTTATTAATGTTGATGACGACATATCTCAAAGGGTTACAGTATATCAAGAATGATGGGTCCAACGACTTTTCTATCAAGAGGTGGCTGCTTGACCCTGAGGCTAGAAACATCGTATTTTTGTCAAGCAGAGCTTCTTTACACAACAGCATACAGCCTCTGATCAGTGGTATGATGGACATAGCTGTGAACAACCTTGGTGAGCTACCTCTTGGTAACAAGAAAAAGATATGGCTAATCTTTGACGAGATTGCCTCGCTCAATTACCTACCAAGTCTAGAGAGGGGATTAACGGTTTCAAGGAACTTCGGTGGTTGTTTTGTCATATCATTACAATCGATATCGCAGCTGACAAAAAGATACGGTCCAAATGACACTGAGACGATTGCATCAAACTGCAGTAATAAGATCATACTGAAAACCGGTAACAATGAGACTGCCAAATGGGCATCGCAAGTACTTGGTACTCAAGAGATAGAGGAATACAAGGAGGGGTTATCTTACGGAGCTCACAGAATGAGGGATGGAGTCAATCTTTCAAAGAACAGAATCGAGCGGAGGATTGCGCTACCTTCTGAAATGATTTCGCTGCCGAGATTTACGGGCTACGCCGCAATGACTGGTGGGCTTCCGATTGCTTTAATTAACTTTGAGCATTTGAAGACTCAAAAATGCATTTTTGAGAATCCGGAGTACTGCCCAACGACACAAAAGGATGGGGAGGAACCATCAGCATCACAGACCAGCACTACAAGCACCCAACAAGGCATATCGTCACAAGTTTGACAATGTTTAATCCAGTATTACAATCCGATACCGCACAATTACAACTGTTCAGCCTACAGCACAGGACCTTTCACGTTCGACTCATTGGGATATACCAACATGCGCTGCCCTGAGGTTTCCAGGGCTCTGTATGCTATGGACTTGACCTGTTCTACTGCACTGGTTGCTTTTTCGTTGAGATCTTTAATTAACCCCAATTTGATATAAGGATGAGTTAGAAATGGTGTAAAGAGAGAGTTGCAGATGGAAAGGAATGGGAGTAAGCTTATCTTTTTAACCCAAATTAAACAGGTAGTCTATGTTCCCATTCCTCACTGACATCTTCTGTCATATTGATGATTTTTGCAACACCTTTGGAGAAAAAATAAGAGATTTGGTTTGCCTAACCCAAATAAAAAACGCAATAAGCCTTGTAGAATGGCTCTTTCAGAGGTTATGACAATACTAGTCTTATTTCACATGAGCAACCACAGAACCTTTAAATACTTCTATATACACTATGTTCTTAAAGACCTTCGCTCTTGTTTTCCACAGGCTGTAAGTTAC
>NZ_SCFA01000037.1 GCF_004210275.1 Rickettsiales endosymbiont of Peranema trichophorum | reverse complement strand
TCTTCCGTAAACCCAAAGTATTGCCCGTAGTCTTCTCTCAATAACGAGTATACTTCTATGTTGTTCAATCCAGAGAATAGACTCTCTTGTGAGATACGGGTTATTCCCGTAACTACAGCCTTTGTTAAGTAACTATTATCCTTTAATGCCTGCCCCAATATGCACCGCATCAACTCTACCATCTTCTCGTAGTATTTTTTTAGGTAAGCCTCTTGTATTGGTGTGTCGTACTCGTCTATCAATATAATTGGGTTCTTCCCACAATACCTCCGTATGTAGATGCAGAGCTGACGAAGTGATGCTTCAACATAGGCTTTAACACCCTCTTCCCTTAGCAACGACACAAACCTTGTCTTTTCATGCTCCGCCAATACCTCACCGTCCAGTAAATACTGATGCGCTGTGTATACTTCACTTATCAGTGTCACTATATTCGCGTACGCATCTTTATAGCGCGACTTCTTCACATCCTTAAACGATATGAATATCACTGGATACTTATGCTGATGCTCCTCGCAAAATGCTTTGTCCTGCCCTATGTGCAGATCCTCAAATAGATTCTCATCTTTCGGCTGATCATGGTCTAAAAAGTAGTATATCATCGACAAGTTCAACGTCTTGCCAAACCTTCTAGGCCTCGTTACCAAAATCACTTTGGCTCCATCTTCCATTATGTCCTTCACAAGAAGCGTCTTATCTGCAAATACATATTTGCCTTTTATCAGCTCTTGAAAATTACTGAGTCCTATCGGTAATTTCATACAAATATCATCATAAACTTTGTACTTCTTGGCGTGTTAGCCCAGTTATCTCAGAAACCCTGTCTATAGGCTCCCTCCTTAACAATAACTTTCTAGCTATCTCTATAGCTTTTAGCCTCTTTCCAGTCTCTATTAATTCCTCCTTACTTGCTTCCCTTAAATCCTTAGCTGTGCAGTCTCCCATGACGCCTCTACATTATGATATTAACGACTATACCATAAGAGCCATTGCATTTATATTGAAATGTTCCCTACATATGCTAAAGCTTGGTGGGAGTTAATTGCCGTAACGCCAAGCCAATTAATAACTATGGGCCCATCTACATTTTAGGTAGTACTCGGTATACGCCACACAGCACCATGTCTAACCTCCTCGCAAAGAAGACACAGTGGACTCCAAACTATCCTTTACAATACACAGCTGACTATATGTTGCTCCATCAAAATCTACTACCGCTACCCAATCCCCTTTCTCTCCTCTCTCCATTATATTTAAAACCTCCTTTATCCTAGACTCTACAACCTCTAAGCACCTCCACTGCTCCTTCAACAACCATTCCCTTATCTGCTCTACGTTGTATGCTTTTATACCTTCAGCCTTTTCATATATCATCAGTACCTTCAACATACCTTGCAATTCCTCATATACTCTCACATACTCCACATTCACTTCTCTTATGCACTCCCATAACCTCTCAAATCCTTGGCGATCACAATACACCTTCCTTGCATCCCTCTTCTTAACACCTACCTCCTCTCCACACAACTTGCCTATTCCCATAACGCTTACCTGGTCTAATATACCTTTCGAACATATCAACATTTCCAACATGTATCCAAGCGCCTCCTTCTGCTTCTTTACCTCTTCAGATATTCCCATAACATCCTTACTCATAACTTCTCTCTTATTACATCAATTCATCAATACTTCACTTCAATTCATATATTATCTTCGCTTCTACGTCAAGCATCTATATTTTCTTTTATTCTAAAAGACGCGTCCCATTGCTTTTCTTCTCCTCTTCACCTTACACTACTACTACTTACTCATATCTCTATTCACTATGATCCGTATCTACCAGTCCGCTATCTCTCAATCCCTCCTTGCTCACCCTCATGCTTCCCTCATTCAAGGACCTCCTCAAATCGGTAAGTTCCATATCGCCAACCTCATCTCTCATTCTTATCACTTCCATTCTATTATTAACTCCGATCTCATCAATTCCAGAAAAAAAGGTACATCTGTTCTTGACATCTCTCTTCGAGATATTCCTCTCAACTCCGTTCTTCCTCATCCTCCTATCATCTTCTGCCACAAAATCAACACTTTCGACTATTGGCGCTTCCTTCTCTCTAAACTTCTCGCTCTTCAGCCTAACCTCCATACCATCTCCACTTCCACACATAACCTTCACACTCACAAACACATCTCCCTTAAATCCTGCCCTGTACATAACGTATTCCCTCTGTCTCTCGCTGAACTTATCAATCCTTCTCCTCGTCACTCCCATATCTCTCCTCCTTCTAATCCTGGTTCTCATACTCTTCAAGACCTCCTTACCTTTGGCGGCTTCCCTGAGCCTTTCTTCTCTCAATCCCATTCCTTCTTCCTTCAATGGAAACTCAATTACCGTCAACACATCTTACCTTCTCTACTCCTTCAATTCTCCAAAATCCTCAAATTACCACAACTCCTTAATATCATAGATGCCTGGGACCACCAAACCACTTCACGCTTCTCTCTCCACTCACTCCCTGCTCACATCTTCCAACCCGCTAAAATTATCCACCAGTGGATTAAAATCTTACAAAATTTCTTCTTCTGTTTCACCATTCTCCCTTGGCATCACTCCCTACCTAGAGCTTTCTATACCGAACCTAGACTCTTCCTCACCGATTGGGCCTCTATCTCTGATAAACATCTCAAACTTCAAAACCTCGTCGCTTCTCATCTCTTGAAAGCCATTCTCTTCTGGAACCAATTCCAACATGGTCAATTCTCTCTTTTCTACTTACAAGATAGACATAAACGTTTTGTTGATTTCTTAATCACCAACAACTCCAAACCTTGGCTTCTAATCTACGTCGATACACATAACTCCAATCTCCTAAATCCTGATCTAAATTACTTCCATTCTAAGCTCAATACCACCTACGCTGTTCAATTAGCCTCTCACTTACCTTACGTAGATCGCGACTTTAGAACTCTGCAAACCCCTAAAATCTTCCCTATCACCACCTTCCTTTCTCAGTTAATATAACACCAACCTTCTATACCGCTCGTAAATTAAGAGTTGCAAGAATATGGAAAAGAATAGACGACAGGGAATTTGGAAAGGAGCTAGGAGGGCAAGCGGTGAGCACGAGGCGCGTATATTCATACGTAACGAAGTGCGAAGCCCGAAGCCCGACAACGCCAACTTTTCAAATTAACGGAGTATATTCATGTGCTCCTTCTTATATTTCCTATACCTCAGTTTAAATGCCGTATATCCCTCACCCACTTCACAGCTCATATCTCCTCCTAATCTTAACATCACCAATCTGCTATACGACAACCCAGCACCATACTTCACAAACTTCCAACTACCATAATCCCTTAGTATACCTATCGCTTCCTCCTCTCCTATTCTATTACCATAGTCCCTTAACTCTACATTCGTCTTTTGTACCACTACCTCTATCTTGCCATTACTCCTTCTCAACAGCTCTGTCACTACATCCTCTAATACGTATTTCCATAATACCTTTGTTGTATGCATCTTCACTTCTTCACCTAATACACTTATCCTCCTTCCACCTCTACCACAACCATCCAATACCTCTTGTATTACATCCTTGATACATAGCTCCTCGTCATTCACAACTACGTGCCAAGTTCTTTTCAACAATTCGCTCATCCCCTTGCTGAACCACTCCTGATTCCTTATTAACTCACACGATACCACCAACAAATGTACTACCTTATCATATTTCTCCTCTTCACACACACTCTCCACATCTCGTAATATATCCCTCATCTCTACAATCTTCTCGCGAACCTTAAACAACAGCCTCTCCGCCTTCTTTACAAGAACCATACATATCGGCAAGACCCTTGCTGCCTTGCGTTCCAATTCCTGTAACAACACATCACGTTGATTGACGTTTATTACCTTATAACAAGTCTCCTCATTAACACGTAGCTCATTACAATCATCCTCTGTCATAGATCTTATATCGTCATCCATTGCAGTTATCTGCTCTATACACTCCGCCAATCTTTCAAATCGCTTCAAGTCAACACTATCCTTGATTACCTTTATTGCATCGTTAAGATAAGACAATGGCTCTGTTACCTCATGCACAATCTCATCTAATACACCAGAATTTTCTATCAATAACCTCTGGAGATGCGCTATCCGCAGTAAGTTGGTAATGTTGATGGTTGTGTTATCCCTATTCATAGCACCTCATAGACGTAAGCAAACACCACGATGCCCTGTAACAAACGATGTGTTACAGATTAATAAATTGATCTGTTTTCAGTCCTATGATAAGCTAAGCTTGTTGGGTTTGTGCTTATCACAAACTGTTTATAGTAATCTGGACTCGCTCCAGGTTACTTTTTTGTTTCATGTTATAATAATTTACTTCTCACATGTTGTTCACTCTCTATTAACTGTTTGATCACTATAAAACTGTATGATACCGTGCAGCAGTAGTATCTTACTGTGCAGTACTCACCCCCAAGTATAGACCTTTCATCCTATCCACCATGACGTTTCCTTTTAAGCACCATACGATAATAAAATGTTGTAGGACTGTTACATGCACTACACTCTTTAATGTATATAGCAATTTCATAAAACAGTCAAGAGATAATATTATAGCCAGAGCATCTTCTGCTCCAAGGATTAGAGGTGCTGATTCATCACAATCAAGAGATAGCATAATTAGAAAGTATTTTTGCTACTTTAGCCAACTCAAAGTTACCACAAGAATCGTATGCAATTTATAGAAATCATTATAAGATTATTGGATAATACAATTTTAACGATGAAAGACATATCTCATGTATCAGGGATTCAGTATAACACATTGTTATACATAAGATCGTCTTCACCTAACGATTTAAAACTTAATACTGCTATTAAATTAGCAGACTTCTTTAACATTTCGTTATCACAATTAATAGGCCATAAAGAAATTGATTATGACAAACTTGTGATATCCAGACAACACCGTATTAATCTATTTAATCACTACATCAATCTCAACATATCAGAAACGCTTCAAGATCTACTGAACAAACATAGTATGTCCACACATAAGTTATCAAAAATCTTGTGTATGTCATACTCGACAATTTATGATCTATGCAAAGGTGTAGAGACGGTCCCAGCGCTCTCATCTTTAATAAAAGTTGCTAATTATTTCCAAATAGATATAGAAGAGCTAATATATGGCCCTACTTTTTCTTTGTATAGATTAACAAATGAACACAGGCAAGTCCTACCAATTATCGGATTAGATAGCATACCTGAATGGTGTCAGGCTTTTAAACACGATAGTACTTTTCCAATCTCTCAGGCTTTGTTTATTCATACAAAGATGATAGCCGATGTGGCCATTATAAAACCTACGTTTACACACAACATTTGGGATGACTCCTCTTTATTGCTTGTAAAATCAGTAAGAATCTTACCTTATTCAGCACAATACGTGATTGCAATTATAAATAACATTGCCTCGATTCTACAGAGAAACTCCCAAAACTGTTTTACGTGCCTTAAAACCAATCAACTGTATTCGTATGTGGAATTACACATTGTAGGAGAGGTTGTAGGCTTGTTCCCAAACACAACAACATAGTTACAGGCATCATAGTCACACCATCATAGGTATCTCGCCAAAACTCTGTAGAAATGAAACACCTTTAAGTTTGATAAAACCCGCTTGTTCTGGGGTACACTCCAGTTTTTGGGGACAACCTCAGCTTCTCACACTAGAAATATTACTAGACTGTATTTTTAGATATGATATATGTAGATATAATACCAAATTTCCTTCAAAAAGTAGCCACATTCCTCGGGACGATACTCCTCTAATTCCTTAAACTTGACCCTCACTTCTTCCTCAATCCCCGTCTGGAAAAAGTCCAAAACAGTCTCATTACACCACGACTCCATTAGTACCTCGCTTATTTGCCCACTGATTGCACTGGCACTACATCAATCACAATCTTCTCATGCACCAAACACATCTGCTTCCCGCAAAATGCGAGCCCTATCGCCAGTACTTCCTTCACTCCGTTCCGTCTAAAAATCTCCAGATATTGCTTATCTTTTACCTGCTTCAACCCTTCTTGCGCCTTTGTCTTCAGCTTCTTTGGGTCGTCTGTGGCCTTGAACTCCAGTAGTATGCCGGCTCTTCCACTCTGCTTTGGCAACATCACTACGTCAAACCTTCCAAGCCCTGACTCTTGATTAGAGCGTATGTAGTATTTTCCTCTTAATCCCACTACTAGCCCTAATATAAACACATGAAATACTCGTTCTGGTGTGTTCTCATTAAAGTCAAAGTAGCTACCGCTTTGCATTATGTAGCTTGTGATATACATCTCAAACCTCTCCATATCTCCATCCATCAAGCTTCTTACAAAGCTGTTGTATGAGTCTATGCTTCCTGCCTCGCTAAACCATTCAGATACTATTTGACTATATACTCCTCCAACCTCCTTGTTCGGTACAGATATCTCACATACAAGGTGATACTCCATAAACTTGCTACTTAGCACCTTCAGATATCCTGCATACAGTAACAGGCTCCATAAAGCCTCCGGCTTCTTCTTTATGTCCGGAAATACCAAATTCTCAGACAGCACTTGCGTTATTACCTTCCCCTGCAACAACTCCTCAAACTCCTTCCTAACTTCCGGCTTTGCATCCTTTAACAGCTCTTCTATCAACTCGTTTCCTGATGTCTTGACCCAGTATTCCTTTAATATTCCTTCGTTGTCTAAGCAGTTAATTATAGACCAGGGGTTGTACAATACATGTTTGCCTATTTGATACCCGTTGTACCACTCTTTTATTTCACTAAGCGATACAGGTTGCTTTGTTTCTTCCAGTAGCTTTACAACCTCATCTTCTGTAAATCCAAAGTATTGCCCAAACCTCTCCCTCAGCATCGAATATACCGAGATGTTGTTCAACCCAGAAAATAGACTTTCTTGTGAGATACGGGTGATGCCAGTAACCACAGCTTTTGTCAGATAACTATTATCCTTTAATGCCTGCCCCAATATGCCCCGCATCAGCTCTACCATCTCCCCGTAGTATCTGTGCAGATGAGCCTCTTGTATCGGTGTGTCGTACTCGTCTATCAATATAATTGGGTTCTTGTCATACTTCCTATACATATACAGGCACAACCGCCTAAGTGCTGACTTGATATCAGATGGCTTCCCTTCTCTGTTCATTAATGCCTTAAAGATCCTTGCCTCACTATCTGATAGCAATCCATCTACTTCAAGTAAATACCTGTGTACTTCGTACAGCTCCATAATAAGACATACAATATCCTCGTATGCTCCTTGGTATGTAGACTGCTTCACATCCTTAAACGATATGAATATCACTGGATATTGATTCTGATGCTCCTCACAAAAGGCCTTGTCCTGACCTATATTCAGCTTCTCAAACAAATTCTCATCTTTCGGCCAACTATTGTCTAGAAAGTAGTATAACATCGACAGATTCAACGTCTTCCCAAATCTTCTGGGCCTGGTGATTAAAATCACCTTCGCACCGTCTTCTAACACTTCTTTGATTAAAAGAGTCTTATCGGTAAATACATACTCTTCTCTTACTATTTCTCTAAAATCGCTGACTCCTACCGGTAGTTTCATGAGTGTAGTACCTATAAATCACGTACTTCGTTCCGCGTTAAACCTGTTATCTCCGATATCTTGTCTATCGGCTCCTTTCTTAATAATAGATGCCTTGCTACCTCTATTGCTTTAAGCCCCTTGCCACATTCTATCCATTCTTCTTTCTCATCCCTTTTGACAGGACAATCTTTTACTCTTTTCATTTTTTTTATTGCTAGTTTGTTCGTCTGTACTGTCAATACTATAGCATAACATCCAGTATATAGTATAACATTTATATCCCTCCTCTAACCACACTGTGAAACAACCTTTGCTTTATCACTGACCCCATCAGCTAGGACTCCAGCGGCTTTTCTGCTTTATAAGCTTCAAACCATCTTCTCTTAGCTCTCCTTTAGGACTCACATGCCTATACAAGGTTTGTCTTGTAATACCCAGCTCTTTGCATAATTCAGATATCTTAGCATATATTTTAGAGCTACTTGGTGTAAAGCTGTAGCCAGCAACTTGAAATCGACATCACCACACTCCAGACCCTATAACACCTAACTTCCAGCACATCAGCGCCTCTAACTTTAAAGGTAAAGTGAGATAAGTACGCTTACTTTTGACCGTGCTTTTATTTCATCTCTCCACAAAGAGTGTATGTTATTTTTGATATGTCTTGGCAGACATATTCATACGATGAGAGGGGGCTGAAGAAGAATGTGTGCTTTACCATTCCCCTGAAATTGCCTCATTGGATTGCTATGACCCACATTGGACGACACTCTAATGATGATAACAACTGAGGAGCGTCGAATGTGGGTAGTGAAGGAGAAGCGTTGCTTTGTGTAATCACGAATTCTGAGGACATCGCACCATTAACGCGCAGTCTTTGTAACCTCGAAATTGAATCTGAACACGGTACGGCGGCCGTAGAGCATGCACGACATATCACCACCTGCCCTTAGCATCATTAATCTGCTATACGACAGCATGTCACCATACTTTTTTGATTCATTGCTGTCAAAATTGTACAGCACGTTATCACATTCTTGGAGTTTGTGGCCGGTATCCTGTACATCCAAGTAGTCATTGGTTAGGACCAACTCTATTTCTCCACTGCTATACTTTAGGACATTGCTCAAAACATCATCCAATGCACACCTAAATAAGTGAACATCTAGACGTACTGGTTCAGTTATGTCATATGACGATATTATTACTCTTCCTCTCTTCTCATTACTGTATTGTGACAATATATCATTTACTACAGTGATGATGGGTACTTTCTGGTACCTTACAGCAGGTTCCCATAATCTTTTCACAATTCTTATCATATTCTCCATAAAGTGCTCGTAACCGTCTATTTGATACCAAAACTTTGATATTTCGCTCTGATTGTTGATTTTTTTTAGCAACATCCAGACACTGACCATGATGTATACACATGTGGGCAATATTTTGTTAATTTTGTGATCCAACTCTTTGAAGCGATAGAATGCCCTGTCTACATTGATTTCTCCTTCAAATGCCGGACCTTCGCATAATGCATCCAAGATATCTCGGATCATAGCAACATTATTGACACGGCATTTTTCAATATCATTGAGAATGTCCAATGGTCCGCGATATAGGTCTTTGTTACATGCTTCCTGAGCATCATGATAATATACTTGATCTTCTGGATCCGCAAATTCCAGCGCATCGTCTATAGTCTCGTCCATACTTTGCAAAGGAAAGAGAGATTTGTTACGGATGAAATCCAAAAGAGGGCGATACTGTGTAAGTAAGTGGTGTGTATGATTTATTTGTGACAAGAGGTGTTCGATTATTGTATTGTGGTGCATAAAGTTCTCCATTAACTATTGTTTAAAGCTTGTACGAATGCAAGACAGAGCGTTGAATGAGAGTAGGCCCACGTATTATTTATGGGCCTATCATTGTGTTAGTGCAGTGTTGGTGGATCGTTCACTAACACATCAGAAAGCAATGAGCTTGCAGGCAGTACATCGATCTTTTTATCCAACTCTTGGAGTGTTTCGAGTAGCTGCAGATCTCCTGATGAGTGCTCAGTAGCACGTTTCAGCTTATTTGTGATAGAGTAATTGATCTCTGGGCTGCTGAGACCAATATGCTTCTTGAGCAGATACGATTCATACAGATACTGGAAGTGTTCTTCCC
>NZ_SCFA01000076.1 GCF_004210275.1 Rickettsiales endosymbiont of Peranema trichophorum | reverse complement strand
GTCGCTTAAACTATACCAGCTTTGTAGTATCAACGCCTTGAGCAACTGAACGACATCATAACCGTTAGGACCATAACCACTCCTTCCCAAACCACATAAAATAGCTTCAAGCCTTCTCCACTTTATCAGACCGCATAGTCGCATCACCTTACTTCCCTGAATCCTATGTTCTGCTTCAATCTTTAAAAAACTCATCATATCCTCTTTTGGTTACTTTATCCTTCATACCATAATACTTCTATTCACATAACTCAATAATGCAGAGGTCTCGACAATACTCATTTTATCTCACATCTATATGCTACCTTCTCACAGACGTTCGCTATTGTTTTCCACGTGCTGTAAGTGAGAAAAGTTTCTGCAGCTTATGGAATACGGCTTGATGCCTTTAGGAATACTGTTGAACGGATTAAAAGGTAAGGTGTAATCACCAATGAGGAAAAGATCAAAAGATAGTTACTTTTATACACCAGGTTTCTCTTACCCACTTGACTAATTTTTTTTGATCATCATCGCTATTTGTTGGATCGAATCTTGACCTCCACAACTTCCAACTTATATTATGGGCAAGTAATAAAGGTTCCATGCTATCAAAGGAACGCAACAATTACTTACTTTATGTCTTCGTTTTATCGTTATTGGTTTTAATGTAATTCGCAACGATTCTAACAACAAAGCTTGATCTACTTCCTTCTATAGGATGATTTGCTAAGTACTGATCTAACTCATGTACAAAATTCTCAGGCATCGAAATCATCACATTTCTAAAAACAGTTTTTTTAAGTGGTTCTGTGGTAGTAGAGGATTTGATGTTTGTCATACCTATTGTATATTTATATATTGACTATATAGTGAATATATGGTTACTATAGTATATAGGCGAACTACGTAGCTATTATACTGTATATATAATCACGGAAAGCCATTGTCTACCTAATATGTGAGTACAGAAATGTAATAAAAAAAAACAACAAAAGAGTGTGGTCTGAGAGATTTGTGTCAGACCACTAGGAGGCTGTGATGAACAGACACCATGACAAGTTGAGGTTATCATAAGGCTCCAAAGTAATCAACAGATTTGCCGTGTTGCTGCACGGGAATTAAACAATTGTTTATGGAGTATTTATGCGTCACAATATGATAATCAGCCAGCTTTTATTACAAAGAGGACATATCGAGGATTTACTCACACAACATAACCCTCTTTTGAATTTTATTATTGATAAGTCTACTGCTTCTATAGAATTCATAATGAATACTGTAGAAGATATACAGCGGAATATTGATGAGGGGGACGAAAGAGCTTCAAATTTAGCCTTGGGTCTAAAAGGCATCAAGCAGTTCTGCGTGGATGCTCTTGTTATGGTAGGGGAGCATTCTATGGAGTTATACACCAACCAGAGTTCTACAACTGATGTGAGTGTAGATGCATTATATAAGCATCTGAAGGAGTTGGATGGAAAGGTGGAGTTGATGTTACCCAGATGTGTATATCTTATTACAAGTGTGTGGGTGTTACTGCAGGAGATTGATGAAAAAATAAAGGGACTGGATTTGTATGAAGGACAAGCGATAAGGATGGTAAGGGATGATTCTGAGGTAGATTTTGTATTTTTTCGTAATTTTGTAGATGAATACGGTGATTTTACGAAGAAGATGACGAGGATTTTAAGGAGGCTGTGGAGTTCAGTGTTGCTGTACAAGGATACGGTATTGATGAGAGTGGTACATGAAGTGATATCAAGTTATGGGAGTGAGGAGCGAGGAAGAATTGAGGTGACGCCGTTATATAACATTGTAGGTCCGATAAAGCGAGTAGACTGTTATTTATTTAGGTGTGTATTTGATGATGTATTGAGGAACGCGCTAAAGTATAGTGATGGTAAGATAGAGGTGCAAGCAAAGCCCAACGAAATAGAAGTGAGGGATTATGGCTATAAGTGGAAAGAGCATAAGGGTATGTTGTATAGTTTTTGGAATTGTGAGGCGAAGGAATACGGTGATATGCTGTCGTACAGCAGGTTAATGATGATAAGGGGAGGTGGTGAGATGAAGTGTGAGGTGTCTGGTGGTTGTACGGTGTTTACACTAAGCTTCAATTTGTGAGTATTGGAGAGTTGTATGGTGAGTGAGAAGAGGAGCAGGTATAGGTGTTGATGAGGATACTGCTCTGAATCAGAGGGAGTCGATGGTGTAGAGGGTAAGTGTGTTGTGTGGTTAGTGTCTTATGAGGCGTGTGTTAGATGGTATCCATGTTGGAGTCTTTTTTTGTGGGTTGCAAGGACTTCTTTATTGAGGAGTGTCCTAGAAGGGAAGTAAAGGTATCGTGAGTTGCCAGAGTGTGAGAAGAGACTCCCCCATGTTTTAAGAAGTACGAGGTCTTTGAATAGGTTGTGTTGGATGTGGAGAGTATAGTATCTAGAGGTGGTTTGCCATCTGAGGCTGCGACATTTGGTGAGGTTATGGTGTGGCGGCATGTATTTTACGATGTTCAGCTACGATTTCAGCTCTTTTTTTGAGGATACGGGTTAGATTTTTAAGTTTAGCTTGTTGTTTTTTGAGTTTTAGTATTTTGGAGGTGTTAGGGGTGTCGGAATTGAGGAGCTGGGATAGCTGTTGGTCTATTTTTTGAGATGTGGTGTTAAGACGTTGAAGAGTATCGTGAAGTTTTGTGTCTGAAGGATGAGATTTGTGTTGTAAATCGTTTGCATAGCATAATGTATGATGTCCGAATTTTTTATTTAGTTGTTGGACGATTAGATGTAATTGAGAATCGAGCAGATTATGCTGGAAGCAATGATGTTGGTGACGTGGCATATTGGACAATTATTGTGGATTATCGAGATTGAGAATTTTTCTATCTTTTTTGTTAGTTATATATTTGTTTAGCATATGATGCAACTCATTTAATTTATTTTCTGTAGTGTATTTATTGAGAAAGAATGAGCCGATAATGGTGAGTTTTTTTATTTCATTTTTTTTGGCACGTAATGCGTGTTTGTTTTTCAATATTTCGATTTTTTGGAGGATACGTTTTTGTTTATCCTGAAGCTTTTGTATTTTTGAATTGATATTAGACATGTTTAGGAATGACTAGTGATACATGTTAACGATGGTATCATAAGATGAGTGAATATTAAAGCCAAAGAGTGGAGAACAGATGAGAAGTGGTGTGGTAGGGGGATTGGAGGTCTCAATGCGGGAGCCAATATGTGTTTGAACAATAGGACTAAGCACGAAAAGGTGAAAAAATGATATTATAGGCTCCTGTAGAAGTGATACCATCTGTAGTAAATACTTTCTTATGCTATAAAGACAAGGCTATACTTCACATGTATATATTTTGAAGTAATGATGGGTGAGCTGGGGAATGTTTAAAGGTGTGCGATCTGAACAATGTGATAAACAAAAAAGGTAGGTACAAAATGTATTATTTTGTAGAAATAAATAATCAAAGATGAGAGGTATAAAGCTGTGAATAATGTAGGAAATATTTATGGTAATATTGACAGATAATAAGAGTATATTTTGGTTGCTTATGATGGAGGCAAATGATGAATTATTATGTGGATATTTTACACATTGTGAGAAGGTATTAACGAGGATAAAGTGCTTTAAAATTGTGTGTCTAGGTCTTATCCCTCGTCGGGACTTCTGTGTGGCGTATAGGCCACATAAAATAGACCTATCAGACCTATGTTGCGTCCTTAGCGTACTACTTTCTCACAATCCTATGTCCTCCCATAAAGGAACGTAAAATACAACAGGAATTTATCAAGGATGAGTAGAGCAAGGCGCTCCCAGCAATGGGAATGCTACAAAAGTAGACGTTACTTGAATTTTCGATAAAAAGAGTTACAATGGCCATAACTAAGCATAAATTAACTCAGTAATAATATGTCCAACACTCTACCAAAAATGAGTTATGTCACACGTTCTTTTGGCCTATTAACAGCACAAGAGAAATACCTTGGATTTGATACAAGCCTCGATAATAATCTTGCCAAACAGATAGAACTACTATCATCGGTGACTAAGCTGATCATACAGAGCGAGCATATGGTATTCAATTCAACGACGTCATTAACATTACATAACGATTTAGTATTGATATCCAAAAACAACATTACGTTTGCACATTCTTCTTATCTGACAATAGAAGGGAATGGTAATTTATACCTTAAGGCTGGTATCAACAATGGTAATACTGGTGGTAGTGTTGTTTTTCAGTCCTCTTCTGAGCAGATTAAGATAGAAGGTGATGGCAAAGTATACGTGCACTACAACCCCCCTACTCAAATTGAGCATAAATATAAGCATGGTCATAGTTACACGAAATTCGTTGCACCATCTGATCGATGTGAGGTGTATATGTTAGTGAATAATATTGAAGATCTAGAGGACATAGCGTATGCGCCTTATAGGAATTATGCGTTAGGGAATGACATAGAATTTTCCAAAGGATGTAACAAGTATAACTTCCCTATTACACCTACCAGTAAGTACCATGGAGGTGTAGGTGCGTTTACAGGGAGATTAGACGGTAACGGATTTACAATTAAGGGGTTGTGTATCTCTGAGGCTCAAAAGCCTTTGGTAGGCTTATTTAACTATATGTTAGGGCAAGCCAATAGGCATGTAGTGGTCAAGGATATACAACTTGAGGGCTTTGATATTGCAGGCAAGGTATATGCAGGTGGATTAGCAGGAGCAGGGAAATACGTGGACATAGAGAATCTCTTATTAAAAGATTGTAATATTACAGGGGAGTCGATTGTAGGAGGTATATTTGGTAGCGCTACAAGCATTACCGTTAGGGGTTTAGAGGTATTATCCAGTCATGTAGAGTCATATAAGACTAACGTATCAGGTTTAATATCAGGCACGATAAGGGAGTCTGAAGTGGATTCCAACCTGGATTGTAGCTACGATAACTGTTATGGTTTTTACTATGAGCATGGAACAGTGTAGTACAATATCTCCTTGGTATGTAGAGGACTATATCGTAGGGCCTTTAGCTCTTTACGATAGCGTGTTAGATGGTGGCAATTTTGTGCATAGCTTCATTGCTGACTCGTGTATCTATAGATCGAAGCAGATTAATATTGGTACTACTGATGAGAGATTCAACATCATATCACGCGAAAGTGTAGTATCCCAATGTACAGAGTACTTCAAAGAGTATCATGCCTCTTCATCATTAGATTTTATTAGTACCCAGATTGTGTTAGAAAGTAAGATAAGTGAGCTTGCCAAGGGGCTAAGAACGTTACAGGAAGACTATAATATCACTGTGGCAAGCCTTGACGGGGAAGAGATAGATGAAGATATGGCGGATGAGTTGAAGAATTTGGTAAATCAGGTCAATGATACAGAGATCAAGAAGGCGTACTTAGAAAGTGAGCTAAACAAATTAAATAAGGAAAAGGTAATTTTTTATCATGGAACATGTATAGCATCTTTAATAGGGGGCCAAAAGCAGTTTTTAGCTGGCCATTTAGCGGATTCTACATCAAAGAGTTGTGTGGCACCGAAAGCTGGTGGTTTAACAGGGAACACAGTAGTCATACCATTTAATGCAATGATATATGACATCACACAAGATAATTACCCAGATATATTAATCAAGGATATATATAGTGTTTTAAGAGGTAGGAAGGAAGGTGGATGCGAGACTGATGGTGTTGGTAACTGTCTATTTTTTGATGATAAGGAGACTGATGTGTTTGTGCTCAATTTATCTCTAAATTTTCTCAATAGCCAGGTGAAGTGGGGGAGCTTTTACAACAAATTATCAATTGAGCAGAAGTTATACGATCGTGTACTGCTGATCATAGCAGCAGGGAATGAAGGAATGGATTTAGATAGTGTAGATGCATATCCAGCAAAATTACCACAGAGATTAAACATCACGGATGTGGAAGTGAAGTACAAATTAACGGTTGCTTCAGCACGTGATGGGAAGAGTTTATGTTCCAATAGTAACTATAATAGTGAGTATGTAGATATAGCCGCTCCTGGACAAGGTATAATATGTTTAGCCCCTTTTGAGTACATTAACTATGACACGACAAAAGGTAGTAGTTCTAACGCAGCCACTTTTGTAACGAGTTTAGTCAGTATGTTACTATCATGCGATCCGGTTAATATGAATAATAGTACAAGAATAGTGAATGCCATTGAGGATTTTGCAAGGATAGAGAGTGGTTTAAGTACGACAAAAGTAAAGGGTGGGAAGATGTTGGATTATCAAAATGTGTTAAGAGAGGTATGTAACTTTGAACCAAAGAATAAAAGGCTCTAAAGAAACCCCGTAAAAAGCAGATGCGGTGATGAGAAAGCGCCTACCTTCACCAAGTTCGTCTAGGGTACGTGAGGATAGGCGTCTGTGCGCCGTGGAGTAAGGTGTCCCTTCAGTAAGGTCCCACACTAAGAGCGGGTATTTTGTGGCCGCGGGGGCATTGAGATGTGAGCTTTTATGGAGTAAATATTTGATATGGGACTTGACGGATATATGAGGAAGTGTTAGGTTGGTGGAAGCATAACACAGTATCATAACGTAAGTTAAAGAGTAAGGTAAAAAAGTGCATGTGGCGTGCCTGATGTTGACAGTGGTAACCGCTGGAAGCGGTTCTGCTTCTGTTGGGATTTCGTCTGGCTTCAATGTGAGACGTAGATCAGATTACTGACGCTTGTGCGTAAAATGACGGAAGGGGGTGTTTTAGCCTTCCAACACCTGTCATCTGATTGACTGTGGTATCGCAGCTCTGGCAAATCCACATCAGAAAAGTCAGACGTACACCTCCCCCTTAGCGTACTATTTTTTCCCAATCCTATGTCCTCCCCAACTACACTTCATCCCATTTCAATGCCCACATCACATGGCCACAAAATTACCAGCTCTTACTGTCTAGGCTACTACGTTGTGTAGAACATAGTGAGTTTAATGTGTGCGGCTCAGCCCAGGTACCTTAGCACTAGCCCTATTTTTTGACTACCGGAAATGTTAGTATAAACTCTGTAAACTCCCCAAGCTTTGAATGACAAAAAATGGTACCGTTCATACCTTCCATTGCTTCCTTGCAAAACGCTAACCCTAAACCAGTACCAGACCTTTCCTGCGTGTACAATGCATCAAAGATATATGGTAGTTGTTCAGGAGGTATACCCTTCCCATAATCTTTAATGTGCACACTTTGATTCTTGATACTAATCTCTATCGGTATATTAACACCTGAGTACTTCAGTGCATTATCAAGTATGTTTAATAATATGTGTTTCGTGAATATCAGTGAGCCTTCAAACACGAAATTGCTCCTCGGATTATATTTGATCCTGTCCAGCGCACTCTTATCAAACCTGTAGTTACTGACTACACTCCTTATGCATTGGTCCATAGAATACCTGTCTATGTCTGCCTTATTTTCTTGGTGGCGCAGCTTGGCCAATAATATCTCCACCATTCCAAGTCCACGATGTGATATGTCCTGCAATCCTTCGAGAGTTGATTTCACCATTTCGTATTTTACTTGACTTAAAGAAAACCCCTGATCGTCACCTGGATTCTTCATTGGACTATACATTATCTCCAACCCTGATTGTATCGTTGCAAGAGGACTCCTCAACTCATGGGCAATGTGTGCAATCATCCTATCTCTTCTTACTATACTCTTCTCTCTGAGACTCTTTAAGTACCCTATTGCACTTAAACCCACAGTGAGAACCATAATACTGTAGATGGAGCTATGTAAGCCACATGTAGAAGAAAACCCCACAGCCAGTAATAACCCAAACACTGTACCAACTGAACCAATAATCATAAAGACTATCCAATCTGTTAGCGTCACAAGCAACAATAGTCCCATTAGGTAATTTATGGTCCAGAACATGTTAGCATGCAAGCACAACATGTACCCTGATAAAATAGGGAACGAAATGGTCAGCAGGGAATACCAGTATATACCTAGAAGCTTTTCCTTCAATCTTTTTGGCCAAAGTTCCACAAAACATATAAACAAAGCCAAAGCACTAGACATGTACCGTAAAGTGCCCGAGAATGCATCGTAGACAGTACTAGGATATACCAGGAGCGGGTACGTACAAAATATCACAATGGCAGCGCCAGATAATTCAAACCATGTATTATACCTTTTAGCTTTGTTATCTACGTACCTCATGATGTCACGAATAGAAGCATTTCGTATGAAATGAGCAAGCTTCTTTGTTATGCTATTCTCCCTCCTCACGTATGTGCTAGTTTTATTGTGCTGTAGCTGTTCTAGCCTGGGCATTTTGACTCCGCAGTACTTCTGTATGTAATGCGCACCAAAGAAACCAATGCTACTACCAATGACCCCGGTGGCAACGCTAATTGTCGCGAACCTTCCATCAAAATATGCTCCCAAACAAGTAAACGTTACAGCAAACGCACAAGAGATAACAAATGACATAGTATTTGTTCTGAATTTTAAAAAACCTGCAGCTATAGGAATCATCATGATAGTGTCCCAAAAATTGTATACCAGCCAATACAGTTCCAAAATACCGCTTGCTGCCGCTGCTATAAATATAGAACCGACACCTATCAATAATGTACATATACGTGCAATCAGTAATTGTTGCGCATCTGTCAAAGCAGGATATAACTTCCTACCTATGTCATGGGCGCATAAGACAGAAGCAGTGTTTAACCAGGAATCTGCTGTAGACATCATGACCGCTATCATACCTGCAATTAGGAGTCCTTTAATTCCCGAAAACAGATATTTTTCCATGAACGTCATAAAAACAAACTGTGGTTCTAGATCTGGTGCCTGCACTTTCATGATGAAACCTATCAAGCAAATAAATATTGCCAGTGGTAGGTGTAGTAGTGCTATTACTTTTAGGGACTTTGCAAGCTGTTTGGGATTACTTGACATCAAGAATCTTTGTATAAAGGCTCCTCCATTAAATGGTAATATAAATACCGATAGACTTAGGAAGAACCACAATTGTTTACCTTCCAAATTCAAGGTGACATGCGATCTTGGTAAATTATGATAAAGAGCTTGAATACCTCCCACGTCGTGCAATGCGATTAAACAAGCACTTGGAATAGCTATATAAAATACAAAAAATTGTAGTACGTCAGTTAAAGCAACAGCTCTAATACCACCAAATGCAGAATAAAAAGTTAGTATACCAACGCCCAGTATAATCCCCTCCAGTTGCCCAATTTTCAGAAAGTAGTCAAACATGTAACCCATAGCGAGGGCCTGAGTAGCGACGCTACCAACAGATAGAATCAGTGATGCGATAGTTGCAATCCATCTTCCGACTTTACCGTACAGAACATCAGCAACATCACATATTGAGAGACAACCAGCAAATTGGTCTATGTGAATGTACACCTTAGCCATAATTAACCATACTAATGGACCTGCAACTCTGGCGATCGCGAAAAACAGACCTAAAGTGTATATTTTTTCTACTGTGCCTATTGTTGAGCTTGCACTTAGGTAAGTTGCAAAAATAGTACATACCAATACCAGAGTAGAGACAGAGCCGCTACCTAGGGTATACTCTCGTATTGTTTTGATTTCTGCCGCCTTCCAAAAAGCCACCACAAGGCAACCAACCAAATAAGCAACAACAATACTGACATCTAATGCACTTAGTATTCCAACCATTATGACCTCATAGTGAAGATTAGGGGTATGTAGTCAATCTTTGGGAGCCACTTTCACACTTTTGATAACAAACCAGTAGTAACGCTTGCAACATATATACCCCAAACTAAGAGCCGGTAGTTTTGTGGCCACGAGCATCATCTGATTTGAACATTTCGTATCTTTCGCTCATAAAATTTTGAGTATATTTCCAAGGACTTACTGTTTTTATGCCCAGAATTGTATGAGTAGGTAGCATCCCCAGAGACAGGTACCACGATATGTATAATACCTCAACCAATATCTTTTAAAA
>NZ_SCFA01000117.1 GCF_004210275.1 Rickettsiales endosymbiont of Peranema trichophorum | reverse complement strand
GAGAATACGCCTGAACAAGTATTTCACGTGTTTATATTGGGACTAGTAGTAGGATTAAGAGGAGAATACTACATACGGTCCAATCAAGAATCGGGGCTTGGAAGGTTTGACGTAGTGATGCTTCCAAAGCAGAGTGGAAGAGCCGGTATCTTGCTGGAGTTCAAAGCAACAAACGACTCAAAAAAGCTAAAGGCAAAGGCGCAAGAAGGGTTGAAGCAGGTAAAAGATAAGCAATATTTGGAGCTTTTTAAGCAAAACGGTGTGAATGAGGTATTGGTTATAGGGTTGGCGTTTTGCGGAAAGCAGCTGTGTTTGGTGTACCAAAGTGAGGATATATCGCTGAATACATAACCACTACAGGTATTGATAAACTTTTAAAAGCCAATCATGGTGTTTATAAGTACTGGAAGACGTATAATGCAAACAAGGTGATAGGAGATGAGTCAAAGTCTGTACTAAAAACATGTGGTGTAATTCTAAATCGCACGTTAGATACAAAATTGGTTTAAGGCAAGTGGCCATTCCCTAATAGGCATTGTCCACTTCTTTTGTCTTGCAAGCTTATATATATACTGACTTGATAGCGGTAGTTTTCTTTGGAATTCGTAAAAATATTGCGATTTTTAAGTAAAATAGTATATAATACACGTTTGTGAGGGCAATGATCAATTAAAAGTATATGACGAAAAGCGACGTAAATTCTAGAGCTATTGCTGAAATGCCACGTTGGAGTGCTGATGAACTCAAGGAGATGATAAACTTGGGCTACATTACGGGGCACTTGTCGGAAGGTAATATAGGTGAAGTCATAGAGGTGATGAAATTGGGATCCATGATTGAAGGGTTGTTGGAACAAAGATATAGGAATGTTCAAGAAATGAATTTGCTAAGAACACTTATAAGCCACAATCGCTTTGATTACGTCCAATTAAACACCAGTAGGATTGTTGGAGGGATATATAAGCTAGCGCGAGAAGGAGAAGTAAATGTGTTACAGAGGCTAGCGTTAGGTATGGAGCTAGGGAAAGTACCTACATCCGCTAAATATAAAATTTTTCAATCTACTTTGGACTCGTGCTTTGGTAAAAAAGTGAACTTAGACGATATAAAGCATGAATTTCAGGCAGATAAGCCTGTGGTGGTAGTGCAAAACTTTTGTGATACCATCGTGCAGTTGGAAAGTGGAAAAAGAGTCAAAATTCCATCGTATGAGAGTACAGACGTTCTGGAGTACTTGATACAACATAAGTATTTGGCTGGTGACTATCAATACGAAGGTCATTACAATAAAATGATTGTATATTTAAATCCAGGTCACGCCTTTTTTGGTTTTAGCTCTTCGGACTTCCGTGCTGTACGTGGTTTCTATCCAGGACCTAACGGAGCAAACCTCGATGACAATTCAACTGAGGCTACAGTTGATGGTGTTTTATTAGCGATGTCATGTGCCATCATTGCCTTGACAGGTGCAAACTTTGTGGGTTTGTTGCTGGCCTCTACAATAATGTCTCTACCTTATGTTTTGACCGACGCAATAATACCACATATTGACCACCAAATGGGCGATATTCGAAATGAAGTGATTGTGGGTGAGCTACAGAAATCAGAGATCAACAATGATTTGAAGGCTTCAATTTTACTGAATGATCAGCAGTTTTATAGTGCTATCAAATATCTGAATACGGTTCAAGAGGATTGTTATAAGAAGAATTTTGACGGCTGTACATATCATTTATTATCTAGAAATTGCGCAACATTCGTATCAGATTTATGTGAAAGGGCTACAGGTTACGCTCATAACGCTTTACTCCTTTTCTCAAAGGAGCAGGTATCGCAGTGGAGGTCTGGAAGTTTTGAGGCGGTATACAATACCAAAGTTTTGTTCTTTGCAGATCTAAATCATGCCTTTGACACAATTATTCAGTGGTATGATGATTACAAAACCTCATACTATGAGGCCTACATGGACTACGATGATGTGGTGGGTGATCCTATTTGGTAGTGCCGCTACTATCTTGTAACTGAAATCGAGGGCTACTAGTAGGACAAGTCTGTACAGTAGTCCTCAAACATTTCAACGAATTGTTTGCAGTAGGTGCCGTCCGAGAATTTCAATTGGTAGTGGTTTAAGTTGGCACTATATTCATCTGGACAATTGTGGTTCTCGTAAAACGATTTCATCTGGATGTAGTGCTGGTACAGATTGTTTCTAGGGCATGTAGCACCGTTATAGATGAATGTGTTTGCTGTTTTGACATCGTACTGATTTAGTAGTAGACATTCCAGGAATCCGTCTTCTACATTTTGTCCTGATGTTAGCAATCTGGTGTTATGGTGTACACGGCAATCAGAATCATCTTGTTGGTCTATTTTGAGACAATTATCCGCATAGGCCTTGACCAGCTCTAAAGTACAATCATCGTATATTCTGTTTTGTATGTAATATTCTAAGTAGAATCCTGCAAGAGGTTTACTACAAATTGCGTCTGTTTTTGTATCCTTTTGAAAGGACCGTATACATTGAGACATGGCTTTAATGGCAGTATTGTTAGGGCTACCAGCAGGTCTAGCACATCAAACAACAATGCGCTATTGTTTTTTTTGATGTTATCTTTGAAGGCTATCTGTTCGACTCCTTTCAGTCACTCTGCTTGTCCATTTCTTTGGAGCAATGCTGGTCAAGAAAGCCTTGACACTGCTCACAAAACTTTGCCCTTGTTCTTTTGATGCCATCTTTTCTCCTCGCTTTGCTATATCAACTACTTGATCGATCGGAAGTTTGGCAATATGTTCGTGAACCAGCGTATCCGAAGTGCGACTAGCCTCTCCTCCTCTTAACATTCCTGATAAGGCTGGGGCTTGATCAGTCCCGAGATTCTCGATTGTCTTGTTGTTCCATTCTCGTCTTTGTGGCGTATCTTTGCCCAGCAAGCTCTCTCTGAGTTCATCATGACGGTTTTTCAGCATTTTTGATGCAGTAGTGATTATTTCAGAGCCTTTGTAACCAGGTTTATCCTTCAATTTTTGCAATGCATAATAAGCCTGCGCAACTTTTACGGCTTGCTGTGTTTGTGTTGTATGGTTGTCTGGTTGGCTCCTGACTATACTAGCCCCGTCTCTACGAAGACTAGTAGGAGCAACAAGTTCTACAGCTTGTCGAATCAAATATTCCTTTGTCTCTTTAACCTGATCATTTTGTCCCCTTTTGACAAACTCTTTGTATGCGGTTGTTTTTTGAAGAGCATCAAGAGCTGCTATGTCATTGTTAAGCTCATCTGGTACTTGTGGGTGCTTAGGAGGGAGAGGCACTTGATGAATAATTGACTGAGTGGTGGGTAGTGGTACTCTGCTTTGTGTAGGTTCTGCTATTGGAGTACTGGGAGCTTGTATGGCTGGAGTCCTGACTTGTTGCTGGGTACTTGACGAAGCCTCGATCAATTCTGTGCTATTCTTCTTGATGCCATTCATCGTGTCATCGACAAGAGTAGCAATACGCTTATCGATGTCCGGATGGTTTTTGTACGCAGCTTTTCGACCTAATTTGTGTAATATCTTGATTTCATCGGTCAACTCTTGGATACTCAGTCCTGCTCTCGATGGACCAATTTTATCACTTAGCTCCTTAGTCCTTAGGTCATTGATCTTATCAGTGATTGCCCGCTGTAGGTTAGTATGCAACAATCTCAAATCTTGATCTTTATATCCAGGTTCTTTAGCAAGTTTAGTGGCTTCTTTCGATTTTTGCTCAAGTTCCTTGATCTTTGTTGCGATTTCTACTTCTTCTTGCGGAACTTGGATCTTCTTTATTTGCTCGATTCTATCCTCTAAATCATGTTCTATAATATAACGACGGTGTTGATATGTGCTTGTCTTGGCATTTCCTTCCAAGTTCTCTTTGAATATTGGATCATGCTTCAAGGCTTTAAGAGCTTCTCTGCTATACTTCAAAAGCTCATCTCGGTTTAGTGTTAGCCCTGGTGCCTCATCTACACTTGGGCTAGGACCTTGGTTGTCTCTTAGTGTCTTTGATGAAGGCTCGAGAAGGTTGTTTATACCAATATCTGCAATTGATCGTCTATATATTGCGTTGATCGCCTTTTGTCCTGCTTTTTGAGCGTAAGGGTAGAGCTCCACTTTCCGATTGATGTCCTTGATGAAGTCCAGATTTTTAGCAACATCATCCGCATGTATCGCACGTATTTGATAAAGCTCTATGTCCTTTAGCACCAAGGATTTCTTAAGGTTTTCCAGCTTTTTGCGGTTGGAAGATGATGGTTTTGCATCGATCAAAGAACCAATCGCCGCAATTGCATTCTTGATGCTTTGAGTTCTTGTCTCCAATGAACTGGTATCTTTGGACTTAGTCAGTTCGTCTGCAGGTTTTAGGACATCGTGCTGTACTGTCTCGATATATTGAGCAATGGACTTTGTCTCTATAGCTTCAAGCTTTCTTTTATTGCTCCGGTTGCAGTTGTGTCTGATATCCAGTTGGAATTTTATAAATTCACTAATTGCTTTTGAAGGGTTTATAGGTGTTTGTTCTACTTGTATTGCTGATTGCGCTGTATCGCTCTCCAATGCCCTGCGTGGCGATATTTGAGCAGTAACAATATTGCCAGCTTTTGTAATTAATGTTCCAATAGCTTCTTGAAAAACACTATTTTCGCCTTTTATAGCGTTCTTTAAGGGAAGGATTGCTCTTTGAATATCTTCTAGAGTTCTAGCTCGACTTGACATAGTAGATATAGTGTTGTTGATCTCATCGTCTAAAAGCTTTGAAACACGCTTTGATGTTTCTTTGTGATCTATATTGAGACTGTCTTTGAGGCTACGTAAAGCATTAAGCTTATCTAGTGGCTGATCATCTGGAATTTGTGCTATATGCTCATTAGTCAGGTTTACAGCACTTTCTATGAGCCTCTTTTTTAAATCCTTAATCACAGGAAAACGTATTCCTTGTTTTTCATATTCTTCTAGTCTGCCGATATCCTTCATCGGCTGCTCTAACATCTTCTTCAGCTGTGTATCTGTATCAACCAAAATGCTGCTTACTTGCATTTGTGAGTCTAGTGGAATCCCTGTGAATTTTTCTTCATTGATAGAAGAGGCAAAGGAAGTGTTTGAGCTACTAGGGAATGGTATTGAGACCGGAGGCTGTTGAGAGGTAAACTGTGGAATCTGGTGCTCTGTTCTCTCTTGTATCTTTTTCACATTTTCCCAAGCTTCTGCTCTAGGAGCTAAATCGCCCGCATACTCTATTGCTTTGCCTTTGGGTCCGTATGCTCTAGCAATGTTTAGATCATATGTGAGCACATTCTTCCATTCCTTTTCATTGTCATTTCCACCTGGAATGTTACTTAGGATAATTTCATTAAAGAATTGTTTCGCGAACTCTTGATTCGCAAGTACTCCAATTTCTATGAGTCGTCCAAATCCGAGTCGTGTTTCCTCCAAATCGGTTACTACAGTGGCTTGGTTGGGCTTTAACTTCCCCAACTCATTGGCAATTTTCTTAATTATTGTATCGACGCTTGCTCCGTCTTCTGTGACCCAAATCGGTAGACTAATGTCTCTATCTCGAAAGAATGTCTTCATCTGCTTCTCAATCTGACCTTTCAACTTAGTTCTATCAGCTTCAATTTGAACTTGTTCAGCTGCCAAATCTTTTGGATAGTATCGTCCCCGTGACATCACTTCCCCCATTTAACTGTTGTGCTTGTATTTAATACTACTACGAAAATAGTTAATACTTTGTTAAAATGGGGGAAGAATTAATATTTAATTGCCTTTTTTAATTGCCTCTAAGTCTTTTAAAATTACTACTGTTTCACCTTGCCTTGCTAGTCCCGCTTTCTTACGCAGAAGCTCATCTATAATGTCACTGTCACCAGAATTAACAAGGGAGACCCTGTTTTCCATTGCCTTTTTATTTGATAATAGCTGCGCTAACACAATACGCTTGTTGTCCAAATCCCTGCTAACAGAGAGATATGCAAGTATTCCCCTTTGTCCGTGCACGGAGTGATAAGCAAGGTAAAAAGCCACAAGACACACCACTATGTTGAGGACTAGACTGCTAAGGAGTAACTCCTTGATCGAGGTCGGTACTACTTGAACTGCTTTCACTTGTACGGTACGAGAAATTCGTAATTAGGGGTTGCAACTTTGTTGTAAAGGCTATAGTATGTGTCGAAAATATCACAAAATAAAAAATATGGCAACAACACTGTTAATTCTCCAGATCTGTATCGTTCTTAGCCTGGTATGCGTCATCCTTCTCCAAAAAACAGGAGCAGATGGACTCTCCGGCCTTTCAGGAGGGGGGCACAACTTTTTGTCCGGTAAGGTTATAGGGCAGGCCTTTAGTAGGTTTACTATGTTTTTGGCTGCCGCATTCATCGTAAATAGCCTTGTACTTGCAAAGTTGGCTATTGTTGAACGTCAAAGAGCGGCTTATTTGGTTGAGCGTATTGCCATAGACCAGGCAAAGACACAAGCTGGTGAAGATATCAGCAAAAGCGCTGCAGTTCCGATTGCTAAGTAGGTCGCTCACTTAAAAGGGGAACTCATGGCCTTGGTTCCAGATGTGGTATCGGTTTTAACATTGATGGAGTATAGGTTGTGACTAGATACGTATTTATTACTGGAGGTGTCGTCTCATCACTTGGCAAAGGCCTTGCGTCTGCTTCCTTGGGGGCATTGCTGCAGGCTAGGGGCTACAGCGTAAGACTAAAGAAACTGGATCCGTATCTAAATGTCGATCCCGGTACCATGAGCCCATACCAACATGGTGAGGTGTTTGTAACCGATGATGGTGCTGAAACGGACTTGGATCTTGGACACTATGAAAGATTCACGGGAATTGCCGCCAGAAAAGGAGATAGCACAACAGCAGGGCGCATTTACATGGAGCTGCTCGCAAAAGAAAGAAAGGGGGACTACTTAGGCGGTACTGTACAAGTCATTCCACACGTCACAAACTTAATTAAGGAATTTATTCAAAGCGACGTTGATAACATTGACTTTGTATTGTGTGAAATCGGTGGAACAGTAGGGGATATTGAAGGCTTGCCATTTTTTGAAGCAATTCGACAGTTTTCATCGAGTTTAACGCCTTCTAGAAGCATTTTTGTTCATTTAACACTCGTTCCGTACATCAAGTCCGCAAACGAGTCAAAGACCAAACCTACTCAACATTCTGTAAAGGAGCTGAGGGCGCTGGGTATACAGCCAAACATTATCCTATGCAGAACTGAGCGCAGGCTTTCCTTATCCGACAAGAAGAAGATCTCTTTGCTGTGCAATGTCTCTGAAAGCGCTGTGATTGAGGCCGTCGATCAAAGCAACATATACGCTGTTCCAATCGCCTATCACGAGCAAGGAATCGACGAGCAGGTGCTTCACCACTTTCACTTGCCGTACGATATTCAGCCCAATTTGGATAAGTGGTATAGGATTATAGAGGCGGTCAAGCATCCGTCTTGCGAAGTGAAGATAGCAGTGGTAGGCAAATACAACAAGCTAAAGGATGCTTATAAATCCTTGACGGAAGCTTTGAACCACGGTGGTTTACATCACAGATGTAAGGTCAAGCTTGTGTGGATCAACGCTTTGACCTTAACTGATCAAAACGCCCAGGAAAAGCTTGGCAATGTAGATGGTATACTTGTTCCAGGTGGATTTGGAGCGCTTGGTAGTGTTGGCAAGATTGCGGCTATAAAATACGCGCGGCTTAACAATATACCGTTCTTTGGTATATGTCTCGGTATGCAGCTTGCCTGTATTGAAATAGCTCGCAATATTTTAAACATAAAGAACGCAAATACTACAGAATTTGAAGAAGACTGCACTAATATTATTGGTTTGATGACGGAATGGGACAAGGACGGTAAAAAAGAGCTTCGTTCTGACGGAGTGGATCTTGGTGGTACCATGAGGCTTGGAAGCTACCAGTGTTCTTTAAAGGAAGGGAGTATGGTGAGGTCGATATACGGTGCTGATACGATAGAGGAGCGCCACAGACACAGGTATGAGTTTAACATCAGCTTCTTGCCGCGCTTTGAAAGTAGCGGTGCTGCTATCACTGGAGTTTCTAAAGACGGCAAGTTAGTTGAGATTATGGAGCTCAAGGGCCACCCATGGTTTATAGGGGTACAATTTCATCCTGAGCTTAAATCAAGGCCGTTTTCTCCACATCCTTTGTTCGTGTCATTTATAGAAGCTGCCGTTAAGCGGCACACATTAGCGTAGAATAAAAAAGCCTTGGCAAACGCGAAATTTGCCTGTTTACTGGAAGTAGTAGTCAGAGGTGAGCCATATGACAAGCTTTCACGTTTACTTAAGGCGCTGTTATATTTTCCTGTTGGTGCCGTATTGTTTGTATGGTGTGGTGTCGCATGCCGCTGATCATAGGCAAATCGATGATAATCAAGTGTTCGCGAACATAGCAAAGGTTATGAGGCCTGCTGGTGATGGTGTCAAGGCGATTACGATCGATTACGGTTTTTTGCCATCAGTATACACCAAAGCCAATGCTGACATCGTTCTGCCAAATATCGTAGTGTCAGATGCCAGGGATATTGTGGTAAACAAGCTGTACGATACATTATTTAAAGCATATAAGGCTACGACTGTAGGGCAGTATGAACTTGCTATACAGACATACAACCAGGCATTAAGTCTTCAGCCTGATAATGCTGACATATTGTACTCCATAGGCAGGTTGTATCACAGGGCAGGGGAGCTTAAAAAAGCAAAGGCCTATTACGAGAGGGTATTGACGTTCAATCCAAAGCATAAAAAGGCAATGGATAGCTTTTTGGCGGTATTTGCCGCAATATATCCGAATCAAGCGTTAAAGGAGCTGCAGCATTTGGAGTCATTAAATTCATCATATGTTCCAATTTTGACTCAAATCGCTTTGGTATATGCAAAAAAGCAAATGTTTAGCAATGCTATTGAATACTTTCAAAAAATAGGGAGATTGGCTCCCAATGACGTGCTTTACAGGTACAACCTTGCTGTAACGTACGATAGAATGGGTCGCACTGCTGATGCGATCAAGATGTACAAAGCTGTCATTGAGATGAGCGATGATGGTACAAGCATACCTTGCCCTAAAAACCTACTACAGCAGCGTATATCGGTACTGCAGAAGGGGAAGACATAGGATTGGGAAAAATAGTACGCTAAGGAGTGAAACATATGTCTGATAGGTCTGTTTTATGTGGCCTACAGAAGGGATGTTTCAGTTGTCTGGGGTGCACCCGACACTCCAGAGTACAGCGGGTAACAGTGCAAGCCTCCACTAAGAGCTGATAGTTTTGTGGCCAGGGAGGCATTGAAGCATAAAACATCTGGAGGAAGTATTCGGAATAGTATACAATGGGTTGTACTAAGGATAAACAGAAGAGAGTATACTGATGACAAGATACCTAGACGCAACAAACGATGTAGCATTTAAGAGAGTCTTTGGCGATAAGGAAAGACTAAAGGATTTTTTAAATGCTATACTACGTTTAGAACCTGGAGAAAAAATAGCAGAACTCGAGTTTATGTCTGGAGAGGAAATACCTGACATAGGACAGGGCAAAAGAAGCTTGTTTGATTTGAAGTGCAAGGATGAGTCAGGAAAAATCTATATCGTAGAGATGGAGAACAGACAAGAGATGCACTACATACAAAGGGCGCAGTTTTATGGAGCACACACATACGTATCACAATTAAAGAAGGGAATGTTTCATAGGGACCTGTTGCCTGTGATAGTAGTGAGCATCATGAAGAACAAGAAGCTGTTTGGAGGTAACATAGGGTGCATCAGTTACCACACTACGAGGGAAGAGAAGACGAATGAAAGGCACTTATTTGCCCTGTCGTATGTCTTTATAGAACTGCCGAAGTTTAAGAAGGGAGAGGATGAGCTCAGTGGCATAGAAGACGAGTGGTTATTTTTTTTAAGTAGGTCAGAGGAAGTGAAGGAGCCGCCTATGTGTACGAAGGACGAGCACATATTAGAAGCATATAAGGAGCTAGAGAGGTTTAACTGGAGTGATGAATCATATGATGCATATGTGAGGGCGAGGTTATTGCTTGATGGACAAGAATACACCGTAGACGAAGCAAGACAGGAGGGGATAGAAAAGGGAAAGGCTGAGGGTATAGAAGAAGGCATTGCGATAGGTACAGAGAAAGGCAAGGCCGAGGGCATTGCGATAGGGACAGAAAAGGGAAAGGCTGAGGGGATTGCTATAGGTACAGAGAAAGGCAAGATGGAGATAGCAGTGAAGTTGCTGAAGAAAGGTAT
>NZ_SCFA01000044.1 GCF_004210275.1 Rickettsiales endosymbiont of Peranema trichophorum | reverse complement strand
TCCACCCCTTCTCCTTCTCATAGTCTATTGCTGTAAAGTTCAATATATGTATCGCTATCGTTCTCTTCAGATCTCTACACCTCCCTCTTGCTCCTATCTGATTAGAGTATACCCTTGCCCAGCCATACAACCCTCTCTTGTGATAGTCCAGCTCATCTGCCAGCTGCATCTCTACCAAAAAGTACGTCCCTGTATGCTTGTTCCTTGCCTTAACATCTAAAATAGATAGCTTATCTTTCTTAAAGTTTCTTTCGTTGTACGGATTCAATATCTCTATTTCGCTTATCTGATCTTCCTCAGATACTATAGAGTTTAGCAATGATATCAGTATGTCAGAATTGGCCTCAACGCCAAAGATCTTCTTAAAGGCGATGTCGATGAGAGGATTAATCATGTACACGTCGTCGTACTTGAGCCGCTTTGTTTTGCTTGCTTTTTGCTTCATCTTGTCACCGCTTCGTGTTGGTATGTAATGACATTATACATCATACAACACTTCTTGCAATGGGTGAACTTGTGTCGATTGTATATCAGGAGCGCTTAATGAAATAAAAAAGGCCCAACTGTGTTGAACAGCTGGGCACTTTTTTTGGTAAAACTCAAGCTAAACTAGAAGGACAACTTCGTTCCAACTAAGTAAACCTGGCCCTTATTTGTTTTGCCTGCGGCGATGTCAGCAGACCCAGGTATAGAGCGATTAGATCTCTTGTGCTCAAAAGTGCTAAACTCTGCGTAAGGTAAAAGCCCCGGAGCAAGTTTATACTCTGCACCAACCGACAAAAGCTTAAACTTGTTATAGCTTCTATCTTGTGAATAGCCAGCATAAGTGACATCATTGCCATCTTTAAACACTATAGGAGCTCCAGCTCTTTTGCTTTCCATATACGTAACGCTCATGCCCATTGGACCCATCTCATAAGCTGTTCCAACGTTCCAGTAAGATGAACCATACTTTCTGTTGGCTTCCTTCTGGGCAGCAGTTCCAGATCTACCAGCGTCACCATATGAACCCGCAACAGTAAAGCCGCTGTATCCAACAGATAAACCAAGCTCCCAAGCTCTTAAGCCTTTGCGGTGAAGAGTCTCATCTGTACCAGCATTTCTCCACTTTATGCTTTTCGCACGCCCACTTTGAAACATCAGGCCTGTCTTATATGAGACGTCGTTAAACTGACCCTCATACAGCATTGCTGCTTCTACTATGTCGGTATACTCGTCGCTTTTGTTCTTCGCCGTGTTGTTTGCCTTAAAAATTGTACCTTTTATTTCACTATCAGGCGTATAACCTACAGCAAAACGGAATCCATAAAATGAAGGAGTAAAGTAGTTGATGCAGTTTGCCTTAGGGCTCTGATCATGACCAACAGGTAGGTAAGGTGAAGTTACAAAAACGTCGTATGTATTGACGTTCTTAGCAGTAGTACCAACTAATACCGTATCATCAGCTAAACTGTTCACTCTAAACGGCGCAGCACCGTCTATACCGCCAGCACCTTTTGCAATTTCTATCGCAGAAACGTGCATGGTATCGGTAGTTACACCATCAACACTTCCACCTTCAAATCTTCCAAATGGTGTCTCAACAAATATCATGGTCTTACTAGCAGGTGAAGTACTACTGGTCTTACTAGCAGAGGTATCGGTCTGCAACTTTACCACACCACCATACTTCAAGGAGTCAGACTTACCTTCAACTTTAATTTTAATGTTAGTATCGTTAACAATCGCAAACTTGTTAAGTTCGCCGCTCGTGCGATCTCCCGGAGTCTTCCACCTAAAATCTTTGCTCTGGTTGACATATCCGCCTTGAACGTCTATATCTCCTCCAACTGTTACTTTCAGATTGCTAGCGTCATCAGCCGCCAATACAAAACTTGGCAGGGAAGCCAAAACAATCCCAACTAGTGCTTTTTTCATATACGGTTCTCCTTTATAAAAAATATAAAATTTGATACACTTACTTCTCGTGCTTTTGTGATGTACAACTTGGCATTTTTAGTTGTTTTGCAAGCACAGTTTGATTATAATGAAGGCACTATGAAGGATACAACTGTATAATGTTACTTTTATATTACTTTTTTATATAGTGTGGTATTTTGTCTACACTTGGATTGATTGTTTCATACCGTTGCCATGATCGCTTATGGGATTTTCGTTAAAAAATAAAGAAAACATTTTGTGTGTTTTAGCACCCATGTCTGGTGTAACAGATCAGCCATTTCGTGAGATAGTCAGGAAATACGGCTCACCATTACTAATAACAGAAATGGTTGCAAGTCGTGCTGTGTTAAACAACAGCAGGCAATCAAAACAAAAGTCAAAGCTTACTCATGGCGATGGATTGACCGCAGTACAACTTGCTGGACATGAACCCAATATAATGGCTGAGGCGGCAAAGTTTAACGAAGACATAGGAGCTGACATCATAGATATCAACTTTGGGTGTCCTGCGAAGAAAGTTGTAAATGGATATGCCGGTTCTGCTTTGATGAAGGATGAGGACAAGGCGATTAAGATTCTGGAAGCTGTAGTCAAGGCAGTGAAGATACCTGTGACCCTAAAAATGAGAATGGGGTGGGATGAAAATTCACTCAATGCCCCCAAACTTTCAAAAATCGCTCAAGACATCGGAATAAAAGCGATCACTGTGCACTGTCGAACTAGATGTCAATTTTACACTGGAAGTGCTGACTGGTCTTTCATACCAAAGGTGAAGAGCGCTGTTACAATTCCAGTAATAGTGAACGGTGACATCAAAAACTTTGATGATGTAGACATGGCTTTAAGTCAGTCTTCTGCAGACGCCGTCATGATAGGTAGAGGTGCATATGGCAAACCGTGGCTTATCGATCACGTCGCGCGGTATTTGACAACAGGGGAACGCCTTTCCGCTCCATCAGTGCAAGAGATTAAAGACGTTGTGCTTGAGCACTACGATTTGATGTTGAGCAACTATGGCATAGAAGCTGGGCTCACAATGGCTAGAAAGCACATAGGATGGTATAGTTCTGGGTTAACTGGCGCCAGCAGCTTTAGAGCTGAGGTGAATAAAAGCACTGATCACAAGCACGTCGTTAGTTTAATCACCGACTTTTTTAGCACACAGCCTATTTAGGATAGAGCCTGTCCGCCAATTAATTGGAATGAAAAGAATCTGGGCAAAAGTAGTCTGTTAAGTTGTTAGCAAGGGGAGATGTGCATGGCAAAGGAGAAGGTGCGTGGATAGCGAAGACAAATGGATGCCCATTTTCACGTGAAGGGCGAAGGAGAGGAGAGTGAGGAAGGAAGTGTCGGAATGGCGAAGGAGGGAGTGGGGAGGACAAGGTGCGACTGCGTGAGGGACGAATGAAAAAGGGGGGATAAAGAGGAAACAAAAAAGGCCCCGAAGGGCCTTTCTCAAGTTTTAGCTAAATTCAGATGCTAAGCACTAGAAGCTAAATCTGACGTTCGCCAAAAGCACGTGAGCAACTTTTGCTGAAGGCTGTAGCTCTTCCCAACCGCTCTTCTTCACCTTACCTGCTCCTGAACGAAGTCTGTAACCTAGACCAAGAGTTGTTGCTTCTGCGACATTAAAGTCAACACCTGCTCCAACTTGGAATGCGAAGTCACTTTTTTTACCTTTCTTTGGTTTATCTCCATTTGGAGCACCACCTGACAATGAGTATCTGGTTTGACCGTATCCAACACCAGCCATCAGATATGGAGATGCAATTTCCGACATCTTGATGTCATAGTATGCATTCAACATAATCGCCAAAGTTTTTGCATTGACACCAGCGCGGAAGGTTTGGTCTGGAGCACGCTCTCTAGCAGCTACCGCAGTTGTTGGATCAGTTATAGTGGTGTTGCCGACAGTAGACACATCCCCACCTGCCGCGATATGGGCATCACCAAAACCCAAGTTCGGATGAGTAGCACGAGTCACAAAAGGTGCAGTCGGTGCAACGCTGATGCTGTTTGTAAATCTCTGCTTTTTACTCTTATTTTGCAAGTAGCTGAGGGCAATCTCTGTTCTAATATTTGGCATCAAGTATGTACCAAATGCGAACTCCATCATCAAAGAGTTAGCGTCTCTCGACTTTGGGATAGATAGAGTAGAATTATAGTCAGCAGAACCTTGGTTAGCAGGAACCGTGGCCGCGCCACCTGCAGTCACCGTAGTCGCCAAACCAGTCGCTCTAATAGTACTTGTAACGTTACCGCTCTTATGCTTCACACCACTCTTGACGCCACCAAAAGCAGCGGATACATAGTAATCTCCAACAGCTGCTGCGCTTCCTACAGAAGAGACTAGGCACAACGCCATCGCTAAAGTTGTAACTTTTTTCATAATAATTTGTTCTCCTATTTTTAAATTGTTTGATTGCTAGTCTGTTAAAAGAACGGACTTGGCTATATTTTTATAGCATTAAAAAATCACCTACAACTTCAAATGTGATGTGGAATATAATTTTTGGTAGCTGTGTGATATTTTTACAACAATGTCTGTCGTTGTTCATTTACGTGAGGGATTGGTGGATGCCCGTTTTCACGAGTATGTCCTTTCAAAGCGTCTTATGTTATAAAAGAAACGGTGCAGCAATTGACTACACTCCCGCTCCATTATTCCCATAATAAGTTCCGGTCTGTGGTGGCAACTGGATCTGGTGAAAACTTTCGCTCCATTTATAACTCCACCAGATTTTGTGTCCTCTACCGCAAAATATAGGCGCTTGATTCTTGCCAAAGAGATCGCTGCAGCACACATCGGACAAGGCTCCAATGTCACATATAGATCGCATTCCGACAGATATCTTGTCCCCAAAATATCAAAACCCGCACCAAGGGCCAACATTTCAGCATGCGCTAATGGATTTGATAACCTTACATTTCTGTTTTCACCAGTCGCTATAACCTTGCCATTGTATACTACAACGCAACCAACCGGAACTTCCCCAGAGTTATAAGCAGAAACAGCCAAAGAATAGGCAGCTTCCATGTGTGCAACATCAAACACAAACCGAAAATCAGATCGGTTCCTTGTCAACCTCAAGACCTTTCAAAATCATCTCCCTCTCTCTATTGAGCTTTTGTAGGGCTTTCTCCTTAGCAGCACCATAAACACTGTCAAGCGCTGTCTGAGTACAAAGAGACAACATCACAGGATCCCTAGGCTTAATATTTTGGCTGTTCCAGTGCGTCTTATCCCTAACCGCAGCTATTGTCATTTTTGTGGTACCTATCAGCTTCACAATCTGCCCTTCTGTTAGTTCAGGACAGTGTTTTAAAAGCCATGCAATACCATCAGGCTTGTCTCTGCGCTTTACAAGCGGAGTATATTTTGCCCTTTTTGTACCAACCCTTTTTCTGCTCGCTAGCAAAGCCCTAGGAGATAGAGATAGCTGAAGATTAGGATTGCTCTCGCATCTCGTTATTTCCTCATGAGTTAACTGACCCGTGGCTACAGGATCTATACCTATGATACTTTTACCTACCTCCCCGTCAGCTATACTCTGAACCTCAAGTACGTGAAGATCGCAGAAAGTCGCAATTTGCTGAAATGTCAGAGACGTATTCTCTATCAACCAGGTTGCTGTGGCTTTGGGCATCAAAGGCTTGTTCATATTACTCTATATCTTTAAGATGTGGTTAAAACACATTAAAATCACTAGAACGTATTAAGTATGAAAACGCGTCATATGTCAAGAAGATCAGTGGTAAAACCCGCAGTCTTTTGTCAGCAGCTGCTTGTGTGGTAATTTTGGACAAGCATTTGTTTTTGATAAAAGTCCTTTGGTTCTTTAAGAGAGTAGCCTCTCCCCCAAACCGTCTCTATGTAGTTCAAACCCCCTGAGAGATGAAAAAGCTTCTTACGCATTTTACAAATAAATACGTCTATAATCTTTAGATCCGGCTCATCCATTCCGTTATAAAGATGACTCAGAAACGTTTCTTTTGAAATAATGCTGCCCTTTCTTAAAGCCATAAACTCCAAAAGCACTTGCTCTTTATTTGTCAATGGAGCTTGGACCCCTTCTATTGATGTGGTATGCGAATCGGTGTCTATTGCAAGATTTGCCACCTTGATGAGTGACGTTGCATGGCCTTTAGCCCTTCTCACTATCGCCTTGATTCTAGCCAGCAACTCCTCCGTGTTAAAAGGTTTTGTCACGTAATCATCAGCACCATACGTCAGAGCCTTAATCTTTTGATCTGTGGTATCTAGAGCTGATATCACAAGTACAGGCGTAGTCGTATCATTTCTTCGCAGCTTGAGCAGTATGTCACAGCCGCTCATGTCCTCTAGCATCCACTCCAAAACAATAAGATCATACCTATTGATATGTATCGCGATCGTTCCATCCTCCCCGGATAGAGCTATGTCAGAACAGATATTGTCGTTGCCCATCAGCATCTGAAGAGATTTAGCGATAGCGCTATCGCTCTCAATAATCAACACTTTCATCCCCTTTATATTCTCAACGTTGAGTATATACTTTGATGATACAATATATAGTACATCATTCAAGAATATTTGAGATATGACTTAAAAGTGTTTGTACTGACACAAAGGCGATATTAGAGCTCTTGCATAACTCATAAATGAGTGAGGAATTTTTAGGAAAAATGCAGGTGAGCACCGCAGCATATCCTATATATGTGAGGAGCGCAGACAAATTTTGACGACAAAATAACCACTCAGAATGAGTTAGGCAAGAGGTCTATTATTGCTGTATACCACAGAGCTTTAAAAAATCTTCCTCAGCAAGAATCTGGACGTTCATGTTCATTGCTTTTGATAACTTGGAGCCAGGCTCAGTACCACGTACAAGAAAATCTGTACTTGTTGTAATGGAGCCACTTATAACCCCACCCATCTTGGTCACAATCGCTTTCGCTTTACTTCTATCCATTGAGCTAAGAGTTCCTGTAAAAACAAATGTTTTTCCAGCTACCTCCGAATTGGTCGATTTCTTCATTTTTGTTGGGTATTCCTGTACAGTAACATGCTTAAGTAAGCCATTAATTATCGCCACATTAGCAGGATCCTTAAAGAAATCCTGTATTCCTGCTATTCCAACTTTACCTATACCGTTAATTTTCTCCAACTGCGCCCATGTTTCCTCTGTATCAGTAACCTTGGCAAATTCCCAAACATTTTGAAAATGCTTAGCCAAAAGTTTTGAGGTTATTTGACCTATGTGAGAGATACCTAGGGCATAAATAAACTTCTCAAATGAAATACTTTTGCTTTGCTGTATGGATTCTAATAATTTTTGCACAGATTGTACCCCCCAACCTTCACGCTCTTGAAGAGGAGGAGATATAGACTTGCCGTTGCGCTTTTGTAATGTAAATATGTCAACAGGGGTTCTAATGATGTTCGTTCTGTACAGCTCACCGATTTGCGCCTCACCTAACCCCAATATGTTAAAACAACTTTTGGATACAAAATGCGACAATCGACCTATTGCTTGAGCGCTACACTTCATACCACCAGTACAACGCCTGATAGCATAGTTGTCATTTTTTTCAGTTGCAGAACCACAAACAGGGCAGATAGTTGGAAAGACAAATGGTACAGATTTTTGATGCCTCGACTCTTCAAGAACATCAAGCACCTTTGGAATCACATCACCCGCACGTTCCAACGTCACTGTGTCCCCTACCCTGTAACCCTTTCTCATGATTTCATCTTCATTATGAAGCGATGCCCTGGTGACCAACACACCACCTACAGCTACAGGCTCCAGTTCGGCAACAGGAGTTAATGTTCCAGTTCTGCCAACTTGCACTGTAATGCCCAAAATCCTGCTAACCGCTTTAACAGCAGGAAATTTATGTGCAATGGCCCACCTTGGAGCTCTTCCTCCCACGATACCGGCCTTTTCTTGTTGGGCTAGATCATTGATCTTGTACACTAAGCCATCGATATCGTAGTCCAATTCACTTCTTTTAAACTCTAATGTTCTGTAGTATTTCGTTATCTCATCGATTGTAGAACAAAGCTGTATGCATGGATTAACAACAAAGCCCATACCCTTTAGCTTCATTAAAAGCTCATACTGTGTAGTTACTCCATCGATGAACCCTCCCCAAACGAAGTACTGCAAATTTCTTGCCTTTAGCGTAAGGGTATTGATGTGCTTTAAGGATCCTGATGCAGCATTTCTAGGGTTTGCAAACGGCTGCTTTCCTTCTAGCAACTGCCTCCTGTTAAGCAAAAGAAAGTTGCTTTTCAGCATATATACCTCTCCACGCACCTCAAATTCATCAGGATAATCTACAGACCCAGGAAAAGTTGCCATCTCCAATATGCTGTTAGTTATATCCTCTCCTTCTTGACCATCACCCCTTGTTCCAGCTACAGACAACTTACCATTCTTAAATACTGCAGAAAAGGAGACGCCATCAATTTTTGGCTCACAACAAAATTGAATCCGCTCGTTTTCTTGTACATCGCATACCTTGTGTGCTCTGTGCATGAAGTCAATTACTTCGTCTGTGGTAAAAGCGTTGTTTAGCGATAGCATCAAATGAGCATGCTTCACCTTTTTAAACCTAGGATCTGCAATTGCACCAACAGGTAGCTCTAAGAAATCACCTTGTATAGATGGTTCTATGGCTAACAACTCACCTCTCAATTCGTAAAACTTTGTCTTTAATGCATCATACTCCCCATCTGAAATAACAGGCGCTGAGTGATTATAATATAACTCATCGTGCATTCTAATTTGTTGGTATAAGGCCCTGATGCTGTCAAGTAGTTCAGTTTTGCGTTGTGTCGTCATGACTGTGTCCATTAATAATCTGGTTCATAATTTGCTCCATTTTTAAAAATCTCCCCCCTTTTATTAATACGACATCCCCCTTTTCGATGCGCGTTGCGATGACCTCAGACATCTCTTCTGAAGTAGTTGTGTGCACCCCTTTGATGCTGTTCGGTAGCATATCGTGTAAAGCCTTCATCATCACACCTACCGTAAAAACTATGTCAACTCCAGATTCCAGAATGTGCTCCAATAGTTCCACATGAAATCTCTGTTGCGTCTCGCCCATGTCACCCAAAATCGCTATTAGCCGGTTTGCAGAGCCCGTATTTCTATAATAACTAAGCGTTTTTAAGGCTGCCTGAACTGCAACAGGGCTTGAATTATACGATTCATCCAGCAATGTAATGCCATTTTTTAAAACTATTTTATTACCCCTACCCCGAATTGGTTCAAAATGTTGCAAGTTGTGCGCTGCTTCTTCAATGTCATTATTTGTGAGTCTCGCTATCATCAATGCACAAACACTGTTGATTGCAAAGTGCAGTCCACATGTCGGAATCACATACGTGATTGTGTTATCAAAAAATCGTGCTCTTACGTGTAGTTTGTCATTTTTTTGCTCTACTTCCAATAACTGCGCATCACAATGATCAGCGGTCCCAAAGGTCACAATATTAAGTTTGGCATCACACGCATTGCGATATAGTACATCATAATGTAATGTTCCATGCGATAACAAGGCTATATCTTTCTCGTTCATACCTTCAAATATTTCAGATTTAGCATACGCTATATCCTCTACTGACTTGAAAAATTCCGAGTGTACCGCTGCAATTCCGGTAATCACCCCAATTTTTGGTATGCATAGTTTAGAAAGATGCCTAAGTTCATCAGCGTGATTCATGCCCATTTCAAGAATGGCAATAGACGTTCCTTGAGGCATATTCGCAAGCGTTAAAGGTAGACCTATGTGATTATTGAGGGACCCTACTGTGGTATGTATATTTTCACGACTTTTTAACGCAACCTTAAGCATTTCTTTTGAAGTCGTTTTGCCCACACTGCCCGTGATTCCAATAGGTATACCTAACAGGCGCTTTCTAGCAGCCCTTGCAACCTTCAGTAAAGCCTCCATTGTATCATCAACAAATATCATGTTTGTATGGCTTGAAGGTTTTTGACTGACTATCACACAGCTTGCCCCCTTTTGAATTGCAGTTTCTACAAACTGATGACCATCAAAATTTGGACCTTTTATTGCAATAAAAATATCGCCTTTTTTCATTGTTCTAGAGTCTATCGAAACTCCTGAACACAAGACGGATTTAGACACTTGCTGCTCAAATATATCAGCTAGCTCTTCTCCGTTCCAAAGAGTTTGGTTCTTGCTCACTTGAGTAAACTAGTTTATGTGTTTTAGTGCAGCATAAACAGAACTGTATTATTAAGCAAGTTTCTAGACAGAATTTTGTCTGTACCATCTATAAAAGCAGGAATTTCCAAGCATTATCGCATTTAGGCATCTTTTTGTGCCTTTATTGAATAATCTGGGCAAAAGTAGTCTGTTAAGTTGTTGAGAAAGGAAGATGGATGCCCGTTTTCACGCACTGCTGTCCGGGGAAAAAATTAAAGTTAAACTGTATTTATTTGTTAGTTGGCGTAA
>NZ_SCFA01000124.1 GCF_004210275.1 Rickettsiales endosymbiont of Peranema trichophorum | reverse complement strand
TTGCCAAGTCATAAATCCTCCCTCTACCTCCTTTACAGGATAACCAAGGGATGCAAACTTTCTAGCTGCCTTTTGTGATAGGTCGCAAAGCAGAGCGTAACAATATACGTAATTGATCTTATCCCTAGAAAGACCGGGAAATGTGGTGTGAGACCCTTCAAAACCATCATACTTGTCAAACGGTATATTAATAGCACCAGGAATGTGTCCCCTGTCAAAGTCCTGTTTTTTTCTGAGGTCAACTATTACACCTTCCACTTTTCCCTCAGAAACTTTCCTAACACTAAAAGGATTTGATGTGTAATTCAGCTTGTCTTCAAAATACTTGGTGGCTGCTTTAGTATTTTGTATCGCAGCTTTTTTATTGGAAGCTGCGGACACGTTAAATGCGACCGCCAAAACCATAACCGAAGTGTGAACTAAACGAACTATCATTAAAAATCCTAAGTTTGTTGCTGATATATTTCGTGATATCAAAAAGCTCGGGTATTGTCAAGAGTGAACGAGTACCGTCAGATCGGTATTCCAGTGCTTGCTGCTTCAGGGGGTTCGATTCTTCATTGAGTACTTTTCTTTACAGCGCTATACTTGCGCATTTCTAAATCCCATCTTTACTTGGAAATTAGCGCATCTACCTCAAGCTCTGATAACCCGGTTACCTCACTAACCTTCCTTACGTCTAGTCCTATACCCAGCAAGTTTCTTGCTATCGCAATCTTCTCCTCTACTTTACCTTCCGCTTTACCTTGAGCTCTTCCTTGCTCTGTGCCTTCCTCTCTTCCCTGATTCAAAACGGATTTTGTGAAACTCGCCTCTGCACAGGTATTGCAATATGCTTACGCAGCCTCATCCTCAAATTCATTTGCCTGATTCAGTCTGAAATTTTGTATTACTACTTGCCTTCAGCTGATTCTCGCTGTGGAGCAGTAGTCGCTTGTGACGTTTGTGATGTTGCACCACTATTGTCCTGTGAAGTGGTGACGGAGCTAGTTGTAGGACTCTCATCAAGCGATGTTGTTACTATCCATTTATTTGACAACTCTTTCAAGCGTCCGGTATTTCTTAGTTCACCTATCACTTTGTTAAAACGTACAGTCAGCTCAGAGCCTTTTTGTAGCGCTATAGCTTTATTGTCTTCGAAATCTCTAATAACCAAGTATCTAAATGGACTATTATCGTTGGCGATTTTGGTCGCGACATACTTGTTAATAATAATCGCATTGACCTTTAAAAGCTTCAATTGCTCTAAAAGTTCAGAAGCAGACGTGATACTCACAACATCTATCCAATCCATCTCCTTTTGCTTGTTGTTAGCGTACACCTCCATTGTAGTCCCAACTTGCACTCCTATCTTAATATCCTTTATCTTCCACAGATCGTCAGCGTTTGTAACATCTGCAAGTCTACCTGTTTTAAAGGTGACCAATGCTGCGCTGCCTTCATCGTATATCATTGTAAAATCTGCATTGACTGCTCTGTCAGCAGTCGGTGCCATCGCAGATGCTACAAAGTCTATCTCCTTATTGTGGAGAGCTGGCAACAAAGAAGGGAAAGGCATATTCTTAACGACCAAGTTAAACTTCAAATCCTTTGCGATCAGCTCTGCTAACTCTATGTCAAACCCACCGTTGTTTCCGTTTTTGTCTACAAACTCAAATGGCGGGTAATCCAAAGAGCTCCCCATCACTAGGGTTTTTGACTCCAAAGGATCTTTATACCAGTAGTGTTCCCAAACATACCCGACAAGGCCTGCTATTATAACCAAACCCCACGGAATAATTCTTAACTTTAAATCGCTAAAGCTTTGCATTTCCATAAGTTTTTAACGTATCAATTTAATCCAACACTTGATAGTATTTCCGACCTTCCAAAATAAATCAACGTATTTTTTAATTTTTCTAGTGCTGCAGGACGACATTAATATTGTAAAACTATTCTTATCGAGTAATATGTAACAGTCGTTTAGCTAATCAATCAGCAATTCAGTATCTTAAAAATGCGCTTTCCTATCACGTTAGTACCAGAAGACACCAATATAGACTTCATAGGTAAAAGACATTTGGCATTTACCTGTAGCATTGTCTTAACCATATTAACGCTTCTTCTCTTGGCAACACGTGGATTAAACATGGGTATAGATTTTGTTGGTGGATTGCTGTTGGAGATTAAAACGGAACACAAAACCTCTGTTTCTGAAGTGCGTAATGTACTACGAACCAACAACTATGAAGGAGCTACAATACAATCCCTTGAGAACGATAACATAGTCTTGATTCGCATTATGCCTAAGCAGAAGGAGAATAATGCAGAAATAGAGAGCATAAAAGCCTTGCTTCGTCAACATTATGGAGACGATATTGAATTTAGAAAGGTCGATATCGTTGGTCCTAAGGTAAGTACCGATTTGATGATCAGAAGCATAGCGGCTACTTTACTTGCACTTGGTGCTATGATGGTCTATATCTGGTTGAGATTTAACTGGCAGTATGGAGTTGGTGCAGTAATCGCACTTTTTCACGACACATTCTTTATACTTGGCTTTTACTCGGTTACAGATATAGAATTCAATCTAAGTTCTGTTGCGGCCATACTGACGGTAATAGGATACTCTGTAAACGATTCGATTGTCATGCTTGATAGATTTAGAGAGAACGCTAGGAAATACAAAAATAAAGATATTGGCACTATGATCAACATGAGCATCAATGAAACACTTTCGAGAACTGTCATGACAGTCTTAACAACGGTAGTAGGATGTACAGCTCTTGTGTTGTTTGGAGGTGATGTCATATTTGGATGTAGTATTGCCATACTGGTTGGTATAGTTTTTGGTACTTATTCTTCCATTTATATAGCTTTGCCAATACTACTTTATACTAACTTAAGAAAATAATTGGGGTGATATGAGTTACAAAAGATTTTTTCACAAGAAATTGCCTACTGAAATTTTTCAAGAGACGTCTAATACCAAGGAATTTGTCAGAACTTTAGGGCCGTTTCAGTTAGTATTGCTTGGGATTGGCGCAATAATAGGAGCAGGAGTGTTTGTTGTATCTGGACCTGCAGCAAGTCAGTATGCGGGACCATCTATTACACTATCATTTGCTCTAGCCGGTATTGCTTGTGCATTTGCTGGTTTGTGTTACGCGGAATTGGGTGCGGCAATACCGTTATCAGGTGGTGCATACACCTACGTATATGTAGCTCTTGGTGAAGTGGTTGCTTGGTTTTGTATAGCAATGATATTGCTTTGTTACATAGTAAGTGTCGCTATAGTTGCTGCCGGATGGTCGGGCTATATGGTGAGTTTTTTGGGGGACTATGGTATTCACATATCTCCTAAGTATGCACACTATACAGGGTATGTAGTTGAGACTCCTGGGCAGGAAAGCGTGACATCAATAATCAACATACCTGCTCTCTTTATTGTAATGTTGCTAACTGCGGTAGTGTATCGTGGAACTCAAACCTCATCTTTTGTAAATGCAGCGATCGTTGCAGTAAAAGTATCGGTGTTATTTGGATTTATAGCAATTGGTGCTACATATATAGACGTTGGTAATTGGGTACCATTTATTCCGGAGAACACTGGTCATTTTGGAAAATTTGGATGGTCTGGCATTGTAGGTGGCGCTTCTGTGATATTATTGGCATTTAATGGTTTTGATACCGTGGCAACAGCAGCTCAAGAAACAAAAAATCCACAGAGGGATTTACCGATAGGTATTTTAGGCTCTCTAGCTTTATGTACTTTGATATACGTCAGTTTATCTGCTGTATTGACTGGGGTTGTAAACTATCAAGAACTTGATGTAGCAGAGCCATTAGCTATAGCAGTAAACAAAATGCAAATGCCATGGTTTGCGACTGCAATAAAGATAGGGGCAATTTCTGGTCTTACTTCTGTGATATTGGTATACATATATGCTACGGTTCGTACACTATATGCTGTCACACAAGATGGTTTGTTACCACAATTCCTTGGTAAGTGTAATCCAGTTACTCATACTCCAACTAGACTAACTGTTATGGTCGGTTCCTTGATAGCATTTTTCGCGTCTGCAATGGATCTAGAGCATCTTGTCACTCTTTCTAATTTTGGTACGTTAATGACATTAATTAGCGTCTGTATATCTGTCATTTGTCTGAGGTATCAGTATCCAGAACTACCAAGGCCGTTTAAGTGCCCTGTATTTCCATTTATACCTATACTAGGAGTAGTTCTGTTCTCATTGATTATGACTACATTACCTATACAGACCTTCATATACGCTAGTATTTGGATTTGCTTTATGATGTTTGTATACTTTGCGTATGGACAGTTCCACAGTGTGGCTCAAAAAGGGCTTAGAGATAGCAAGAGCAAATAATCATTTCAATTAATTTGCGGACAGGCTCTAACCTAGAAAGAGCACCTCTCAAAAGAATGCATCCTACTTACCTTGCCTAGCATGTACCCAGCAATCTGAGAGCTTGACGAGACGAAATAAAAGCGTCTTAGGCGTTTATGCCTGCTGTAGTCTAGTATTTTATCATCCTGATAACGTGCAAGAGCATCGTACATCACGCCACCAGCTTTTAAAAGTATTGCGTGTCCAGCAGCTATATCCCAGATGCAGATGTCATCAGAAAAGTGAAAGTATGCGTCGTACTTACCTTCAGCAACAAGGCAAAACTTTAAAGAGCTGCTGATACGATCTTTACACGCCACATTTAACGATTCAAAAAATCTCATTTCTCTTTCACTGAAATCTTTGGTGCTTGTAACAAGCCTGATGCCATCATGTACCTTGATATTTTGATTGACGGATATCACCGAGGGCTCTGATCCTTGGACCAGCTTGTATGCACCGTCATCAGTAGTGTAATAGGAAGTGCGGGTCATAGGCTGATGTATAATACCAAATACAGGTTGATCTTTCACAATCAAGGCTATGTTTATGGTAAAGTCACCAGTTTTGTTTATAAACGAAGCAGTGCCGTCGATAGGATCGATCAACCAATAGGTATCATATTTTTCGATATTTAAAGCATTCAGCGCTTCATCACCTTCTTCGGATATCACGGGAACTCTTCGAAATGGAAGGAATGCAGTTAAATATTCTGTGATCAATTGATGCGCACGCTTATCTGCAGCAGTAACTGGTGAATTGTCTTTCTTATGCTCTACTTGAAGATCAGAGGAATGATAGTACTTCATCACCTCTTCACCCACCCTTGTTGTTAGCTCGATAAGTGCATCTATGTGCTTTTTCTTGAGAACTATATGCATATTTTATACCGCGATTATATAATTTTGTTAATCGTATTGATAATGCCAGATGCATTAAGCTGAGACTGTTCATACATTGCATATGGAACATCTTGATCAATAAACCTATCAGGCATAAAAAGCGAACGAAATCTTAATGAGCCGTCTAATAATCCTTCAGATGATAGAAAATTAGCCACATGAGATCCAAATCCACCTATTGAGCCTTCTTCTACAGTGATCAATATTTTATGATTTTTGGCTAGCTCATAAACTAAGTCTCTATCTATAGGTTTTGCAAATACCGCATCTGCAACAGTCACAGAAAGCCCACGCTCCTCTTGCAATGCAGAAGCAGCTTTAAGGCATTCATGAAGCCTTGTGCCAAGTGACAGTAACGCTATATCATTCCCAACTTGCAATACCCTTCCCTTCCCTATCTGATATGGCAAAATATCGTCTTGTATTGCTATTCCAGTTCCAGTTCCTCTTGGAAATCTAAATGCTGATGGTTTATCGTTAATGTGATATGCAGTGTGTATAGCTCTCATCAGCTCAAGCTCATCACTCGGACACATTATAACAAAATTAGGAAGGGCTGCTAGACATAATATATCAAATGTACCTGCATGTGTCGGCCCATCAGCCCCCACAAACCCTGCTCTATCTATTGCAAAACGCACTGGAGCTGATTGAATAGCTACATCATGTACAACCTGGTCGTAAGCACGCTGTAAAAAGGTGGAGTATATAGCAACAAAAGGCTTGATTCCTTCAAGAGCTAGTGCAGCGGCAAAGGTTACCGCGTGTTGTTCAGCTATACCTACGTCAAACATCCTGTCTTTGAACCTTTGAGCAAAAAGGTTTAATCCTGTACCAGAAGGCATTGCCGCAGTCACTCCGACTACAGTACTGTCATTTGTAGCAAGCTTGATTAAAGTCTTTGCAAAAACCTCAGTATATGTTGGCTTTTGTTCATTTGATTTAATAGGTGTTCTGGTGATCTTATCATACTTACCGATTGCGTGATAACTTTCATCACATTTGCTTTGTGCTACAAATCCCCTGCCCTTTTCTGTCAGAACGTGTAATAAGATTGGTTTGTCTATGGTGTTAGCTTCCTTGATATTTTTCAATATAGGTACCAACTGGCTTAGATTATGCCCGTCTATAGGACCAATATAGTGAAAGCCTAACTCTTCAAAGAAATTGCCTCCAACGATCAAATCTTTTGCATACTTCTTAGTTTTTTTTGTAAATGTTTCCAGTATCTCTGGCATCCGATGTAGTATATCCTTCGCGACACCTCGTGCAGATAAAAAGTGCTGTGACGATATCAGTCTACACAAGTACTGACTCATTGCCCCTACTGCTGGAGCAATTGACATCTTATTGTCATTGAGCACAACCGTGACGTTACTTTTTAATAGAGATGCGTTGTTCATCGCCTCATACGCCATACCTGCGCTTAAAGCTCCATCGCCTATTACTGCGATCACATTATGGTTTTCTTGTTTTATATCCCTTGCTGTCGCAAACCCTAAAGCGGCAGATATGGATGTAGAGCTATGACCAGCTCCAAATACATCGTATGGACTTTCCTGTCTTTTTAAAAAACCTGACAAGCCTTCAGGCTGTCTGATTGTATGCAATTTATCTTTTCTTCCTGTCAAATATTTATGTGGATAGGCTTGATGTCCTATATCCCATACTAAAAGATCTTTAGGTGTATCAAAGACGTGGTGCAATGCTACTGTTAATTCTACCACACCCAAACCTGCACCTAGATGCCCTCCTGTTTGCAAGACAATGTCTATTATTCTCTCTCTCAGTTGTGCAGAGACAGTCTGGAGTTCTTCAATACTTAAGGTTTTTAAGTCAGATGGGTAGAAGATGTAGTCAAGAATAGTACGGTTGTCATGTGTCATTGAGTTTTTGTACGCTGATGGTATCTTTTGTATGACACAATCATAGTACAAATATTCAAAACAGTGAATCTCCTTTTATCAAGTGAATGTGAATATAAGCAATCAATCTGTATATGTGTTCCCATAGTATTTAAGGGAACCTTGGGTATCAGTTGTTATAACAATAATCATACAAACATTCTGTAGGTACTGTCATGAATTTAAATTTGTGGTCCTATGTCAAGCACTTTCAAATTCGGCTTGACATTAATTTCAAATGAGCAAAGATGACGTGACAGTCTAAAAAGTTAAAATATCTATGTGAACAACGACCTTTTATATGAGCGTTCTCTTACTTTTGACATAAGTGATATGCGGTTATCTGTGGGTAATGTACTTGCTGAGTTATCAGAGAATGGATTCGTGTTGTTGAATACCCCCCCCCCCGCACAGTCCACCGACACCAATAATCGATAGATGGGACAGCGATGTGATGCAGCCGATATACGTCATGATTCTTGCTATTCTAAAGCACTTAGGGATCTATCCAGTTGTTTATGAGGGTGAGAACAGCGGAATGTTGGTAAGGAATATTTGCCCATTAATGCAGACTAAATACCATGTGAGTTCACAAGGTGGAGTGCTGGATTTTATGATGCATGTTGATAATCCTGATCTGCGAATAAGAGGGGAATGTTACGAATTTACAAGCGCACCTGACATTCTATCACTTCTGTGTATTAGAAATAATGATAATATAGAAACTAATCTAGTGTCCCTGAAAAAAGTCATTGGCCACTTGAAACACCAGTCCATAGACCTTCTAATGGACGAGGAATATAACATCAAGAGACCGGATTCTTTTGAGATGCATAGCGTTACCAAGAAAGGACTGCCATTAGTAACTTTTGACGGCAACAATTATTGTTCTCGTTTTGACGCACATAGGACCTCTACTGACAGCAGTAGACATATTGCTGTCTTACAAGAATTTGATAAAATAGCAAACAGTGATGTGCTACACACTAAGGTAAATCTGCAACCAGGGGACCTACTTATATTTGATAATCAAACGATGCTCCATTCTAGAAGGAAGTTTACACCGAAGTTTGATGGTAGTGATAGGTGGCTCCTGCGTGTGTTTGGATTATATCAAAAGCCTGCTCAAAGATTTCTTTTAAATCCAGATACTGACCAGCACCATCTCAAAACTTTATGAATGACTAGGTATACACACATACATATGTTTATTGAAGACTCATTTTTGACCAACTATTTTTACTTTGCTACGTGCTTTTTAATCATACTATGCTTTGTTGCAGGGTATATTGATTCAATTGCTGGAGGTGCAGGATTGATATTGATACCAGCTTTTTTAGCAGTAGGGATGAATCCGTATCTTGCTTTGGGACAAGAAAAATTAGTGAGTACTATGGGTACAATGAGCGCTATTAGGAATTTTATCAAGTCAAAGTCTGTTGTATGGGAGATTATACCCCTTGGTATTGTGACATCACTTATTGGTTCTATTATCGGTTCAAACCTGATTTTAGTAGTAGAAGTACAGTGGGTGTATTACGTAATAATTGTATTGTTGCCATTTGGTTTATTACTCACTTTGTTCAGAGGTCTGTTTGTAGGCTTGAGATCTAATATAGAAGTAAAGCAACATAGGATATTGACAGCTATTACTTGTTTGATGGTTGGTTTTTACGATGGCTTTTTTGGTCCTGGTACAGGCAGTATATTCATTATTTCTCTTTGTTGTATCAATGGCATGTCTCCCCTCAACGCATCAGCTACTTCGAAGATATTCAATCTATCATCCAATCTTGGTGCATTTTTATCTTTTTTCATGGCTAATCAGATGGCCGTTGCATTGGGTATTCCAATGATTATAGCAAGTATTGTTGGGAACCATATTGGTAGTATGCACGCAATTAGTGCAACAGGTAATATTATTAAAAATGTTTTAGTATTAACGGTCGTTATGACATCACTGACTTTAATTTGGAGGTTCTTGAGTTTATGAAAGTTGCGTTTTTAGGTCTGGGAATTATGGGCATGCCAATGGCCATGCATCTCAAAAGTAAGGGATATAATCTTACTGTTTGGAATAGGGACCAGAAAAAGGTACTACAACTTGGCTTATTGCCTTGTTCTTTAGAAGACACTGTAGAAAACAGAGATTATGTAATGATGTGTCTTGCGAACGATGATTCTGTCCAGGAAGTATCCAGAAAGATATTGCCTTTTTTGAAGAAAGGTGCGGTAGTTATAGATCACACCACTACTTCTGCACATCTTGCAAAAAAGCTCTATCATGTTTTCCAAGAAAGAGATATCCATTTTATGGACGCACCAATGACAGGTGGACAAACTGGTGCAGAGAATGGAACGCTTGTGATGATGTGTGGAGGAGATCAGGCAGTGTTTGATAAATCGAAAACAGTACTTTCTGCTTATGCTTCTGTGTTGGAATACTTTGGAAAAGCAGGTAATGGTCAACTTTGCAAAATGGTTAACCAAATCTGTATAGCAGGTATTATCCAAGCATTAGCTGAGGGTGTAGACTTTGCACAAAAATCTGGAATCGATGCGGAAAAACTATTTCCAATTATTGCAAATGGTGCTGGAGGCTCATGGCAAATGAAAAACAGGCATATCATGATGTTGCGACGAGATTTTCAGGAGAATGTAGGATTTCCAGTTGAATGGATGTTAAAAGATTTAAATCTTTGTTTAAAGGAAGGCGCCGAGATTGGTGCATCACTTGAGTTAACATCTTGGCTAAAGGACAAATATAGGAGAATTAAAGAAGAAATCAATTCAAGATTTGACGCTTCTGCGTTAATTTTACTCTTACAGAATAAGCTCGACCAGAATGATTGATGTGGTATCAAACATCAGTATGTGTCTAAGATCTAGAAAATCCTGAGGTATTTCTACTTGATCGGTGCCCTTTTAAGCAAAATGTGAAGTGCACTGGCTAGTATCAAATCGACCGATATTCCATGCAGAAAGATCTATTTTAATAATAACAGAAAGGCGGCTCAGTCAGTCCTGAGCAAGTGGTGAAATCTCATTTCAGCCTTACCAAAGTTGGACAGCAGCTGTGGTTAGCAAGAACAGCAAGACAACGAGGTGCTCATACCAATTCTCATTTTTAAATGATTCAAAACGGATTTTGTGAAACTCGGCTCTGCGCACGTATTTCAATACGCTTACGCAGCCTCATCCTCAAATCCATTTGCCTGATTTAATCTGAAACTTGGTAT
>NZ_SCFA01000015.1 GCF_004210275.1 Rickettsiales endosymbiont of Peranema trichophorum | reverse complement strand
TTGTTTGGAGACAACATAGGCTGTATTAGTTACCACACTACGAGGGAAGAGAAGACGAATGAAAGGCACTTATTTGCCCTGTCGTATGTCTTTATAGAACTGCCGAAGTTTAAGAAGGGAGAGGATGAGCTCAGTGGCATAGAAGACGAGTGGTTATTTTTTTTAAGTAGGTCAGAGGAAGTGAAGGAGCCGCCTATGTGTACGAAGGACGAGCACATATTAGAAGCATATAAGGAGCTAGAGAGGTTTAACTGGAGTGATGAATCATATGATGCATATGTGAGGGCGAGGTTATTGCTTGATGGACAGGAATACACCATAGACGAAGCAAGACAGGAGGGAATAGAAAAGGGAAAGGCTGAGGGTATAGAAGAAGGCATTGCGATAGGTACAGAGAAAGGAATCGCGATAGGGACGGAGAAAGGAATCGCGATAGGTACAGAGAAAGGCAAGATGGAGATAGCGATGAAATTGCTAAAGAAAGGTATGAGCACATCAGATGTCAGTGCTGTGACCGGTTTACCTGAAAGTGTGATATCAGCTATTTTGCGATGAATATATCATAGCATCTATGAATGGTGATTGTTGTGCTAGTTGAGACACTACATGTCATTGGATTCAGAGAGTTGAAGGATTTGGATGTTTCGTACTTAGCGTACTATTTTTCCCAATCCTATGTCCTTCCCAACTAGACGTTCCGACCTACCACCGTGGGCCCACCCCCACGGTGTTGGTGTTTGGGGCACTTGCAGACCTTGGGCGTCCTACCGGTGGTCTTTCGCGCCTTTGTGTTGTTGGAGTTTGTAGTAGTGGTGTTGGTGTCTGACTCGGAATCAGGTTATCTGGTGATCGTACAGATCGCCTCTCCTCTAATCGGGGTTGTTCAGGAGCCTTTGCTTTACCCTTATCCTTATCCCGATCATTAGCTTTCTCTTTAATCGTTTCGATACCAAAGGCTTTTTGTGCATCAAATTCCGGTGGACTCCACTGTTCCTTCTCTTTTGGTTTGACAAGCACAGGCTTCCAAACTTTCCACATTGTCGAACTACCCATCAACTCAGCGGAAACCTCTTTATTACCCGTAGCAAGTGCAATGATAGCACCAACAACCCTAAATGTGTCCTGCACAACTGCTAAAGGTGTCAATACGATCGCGCCAAGCGGTTTAAAGAAATACTGTTGTAGCGGTTTGTACTCTATCACTTTACCAACCGCTAGTGCCATTCCTACACCAATGAACAACGGAATAAACTGTGGCATGAAGATTGAAAGAATTAGGAGAGTAGTAAGCTGACCTTGAAGTGTGGATTCTGGAATAGCGTCCCAAAGCTTATAGCCAACATGAGCGACACCGCTTTTTGCTTTACTCCACCAGCTTCTTTCAGGATCAAATGTTTCCAGAGCTTTGTTCAGGTTTGCGTCAAGCTCATCTTGTGAAGCTTTAGAGAGTCGTTGTGATCTTTCTAATCCCTTGGCTTGCTGCTTTCCATTTTGCCAATCAAACTGTCTGGACATAGTGCTTGTGCCCAGTCCAGCCTGACCTCTTAAGCGTTTTGCTTGAGCTCCTAGGGCATCGTTCAGACTATCCTGGAAATTTTCATCAGATTGTAATCTCTGCAAGTTTTCTTGAAATGCACTTGCTATATCAGTAGTAACTGACTCACCACCCTTTAATTCTTTTGCAGCTCCTTTAGGAAAAAGTCCAACCTGTTCCAGTAGAGTATCAGCCAAATGTAGCGCTCCTCTTCTTTGCTTATCCATCAGTCCGTCAATTGTAGAAGCGTTTGAGCCTGCCGCACTCAAAATCTGAGCTGCCACTTTTTTTCTATAGGCATTAGCTGTTGTGGTATCTGCATCTTCTGTCCCGTAGTCTGTATAGTCTCTTGAATCTCGCCTTGAGCGGGGAGTATGCATTTCTGGTGTTTCACTTGTTCTTGGCGATCCTGGAGGTGTTGCGAAAGGTGAGTATTGTGGAGACAAAGGAGATGGGCTGCGTGGAGTCACTGGTGGAGTGTCTTGTGGTATGTCGATGCGGAGGGATGAACGCCCTGGTGGAGTAGCTGGTTGATGTATTGGACTAGGAGGTACTCCCGGAGAGTCTGCTGTTGGCGCAGATGGAGGGCTGATTGGTGTAGCTGAATCTGAACGCCTTGGCTCTGGATTCTCGATGTCCCATGGTGGTGGAGAGGTATGTGTTGATTCTGCTGGAACATTAGATATTTGGGGAGTATCTGGAGCTGGTGTGAGGAAAGGTTCTCGACGTATTGATACTGCGGGACCTGGATTAACAATTGTTGTCTGTGTTCCAGCATCAACAGGTGTAAGGGATGTGGTGGTTTCATCTATGAATGGATTTGTAGATGGATCTGCGGGGGAATCTGTATATTGAGTTGGTTCTGCAAATGGATTGGATGAGTGAGGGACCGTCTGCGTATAAGACGTGGAAGACTCTACACGTTGTTTAAAATACTCTAACTTGCCCTGAAGCTCTAGATTCTCAGCTGCTAATAATGCATTATCAAGATGTAATTTGTTAATGTTTTGTGTATGTTTGAATTCTAGTCCGCTTATTGTCGATATAGCATCTGTGAGCTCTTTTGCACGTTGTTCTGCTGTATGTTGTAAGTTTTGAATCATTGCTTCTGTTTTTTCAGATTGCTGTTGAAGTCGTGTTAAATTTTGCTCCAACTCTGCAATCCTTTCCATATTTATGCTTTTCTGTCTCTCTGCTTCCTTTAGTTGTTCCTGGAGAGTTTTGACATCTCGTTTCGCTTGCTCCTGTTCCCCTCGCAATTTTTCTAGTTCTTCTTGGTTTGGGATTGCTAGTGCTTCAACATTTGCTAGCTTAGTCAATGCATCAGTTGCTTTACCTTGTGCGCTGGCTAATTCCTTTTTAAGTGTTTCATCCAGTTTATTCTGAGCCTTCAGGCGTTCATTCGACTGTTCCAGCTCAATTTTCTTCCTCTCAATCTGTTCTTGCTGTTGGAGAGAGTTCGCTTTTTCAGCATCTAGCTTCCGTTTGATGTCTTGATATGCTGTTTGCTGTGAGTCCAACTTTTGTTGTGCAGCATTTAGCTCATTTTGTGTTGTTTCCTGCTGCTCTCGTAATGTGCCTAACTCTTTTTCTTTATTTTGTAGTGCAGCAGCATGTGTGCCCTGTATGTCCTTTATCAGAGCAAATGTTTCTTGTAGTCTTTCTCTTGCTTCTGCTTCTTGGTTTTGAAGGCCTTGTCTACTGAAAGTTTCACTACTGAACAAATAGTCCCTCTGGGTGTTGAACAGAGCCTGCTGATGCGTACTCTGCATCTTAACCTTCTCCGCTGCATGCGTTGCCCGTAATTCCTCCATTTCTTGTGTCAGCTGGTTAGCAGTATCTTGATGTGTTCTGATAGCCTCTTCATTTGTTTTGATTTGCCCCAGTAACTCTTCTTTGGCTTTCTCATCCGTTCCATGTTTCGTCTTTGCCTCCTCCAACTTACTTTGTAGGTCGGTGTTCTTATCTTGTAGTGCTTTGGCTTCTCGGGTTGCAATCTCACTCTGGTTCTTGAGCTGAGCTTCTAGTATCACGATTCTGCCTGCAAGTTCTTCGTTAAGTCTAGAGAGTCTGGCTTTCTCATCCTGTAGCTCTAGTTGAGCTAATTGCAGTGCACTCCATGTTTGTGTGATTCCATCAATCTCTAATTGACAGTGTTGGCGCAACTCCTCCGCTGATTCTGCGAGGCGTTTATTTTCTTGTTGGACACGTTCCAGCTGTGTTTGCAATTCCTCTTTATCATGAGTCCGCTTTTCCAGTTCCTGCTGGAGCTCTGCTTCACTATTCTTGCCATCCTCTAGCTTTCTATTGTTTTCCTCAAATTGCTGTTGAAATTGGGTGAGCTGAGCCTGGTTCTGCTTCAAGCTTCCCAGGAGGTCTGTCGACATTTCTGTATGGATTGATACCCGATTCTCGGCCTCAAGTCGTTCCAGACGCAATCTATCCAATTCTTCTTGCGTTTTGTCAAATTCTTGCTTAGCAATATTACTGAAATCATTATATTGCTCCTCCAGTCTCTTCAATGCATCTTGTAACGCTGTTTCCTTCTCCCGCAGTTGTATTTCCAATTGCTCTAATTGTGTCCGTAATTCATCTGAGTTTTTTGTTATTTGGGGTATCTCTTCTGCGAGTCGGGACTCCAGGGATTTCTTCTGTTTTTCAAGTTCTCCGATATTTCGTTGTAGTGTTTGATTTGTCTTCAGTAGCGCTTGTGTCGCAGCAAATGTACTTGCACGTGTAGCTGCCTCTGCCTTAATCAGGGAGTCACGTCCATCTGTCTCCTGAGTAGCAAGATGTGTCAGATTTTGTTGCTGTGAACTTGCGAGCTCCTCACTCAGTGTTTGATTCTGTGTCCGTAAAGCTTCAGTCTCCTTTCCATGTATCTCCTGGAGAGACTTTGTCATTTGATTCTCAATATCATGCCAAGAGACTGCCTCTTCAAGTTTCATCTCTCCCCGTCTAATGTGCTCTTCCTGTACTACTTGTTTCAGAGCAGCTGCATTTAGTTGTTGCACAGCAGACTTGTTCATCATCTCTACTCCTTTACGGCTTTGGTCTAAGATGCCCATGAATTCTTGTTGATGCTTAAGCTCTATATCTTTGCGTGTGAGTTCCTCTTGAGAGCCTAGCTGCTGTTGCGCCAAAAGGACTTTTAACGTTTCATATTCAGATTTTCTCTGTTTTAGCTGGTTCTCGAGATCGTTGAGTTCTGTCTGATGTGTTATGGTAACCTGATCCATTGCCTTCTGATGAACCATCTCTTGTTCCTCGAGCGCCTTTTCATGGGTCTGCTGCAACCCCTGTTGTTGGTCAGCTTGTTCTGTATGCAGCTTCTCGATTGCTTGATTATGAGCATCTTCTTGCTGTTGCAGCTGCTGTTGAAGTTCCTCCATGTTCGATTGCTGTTGATTAAGCTGGGACCTGAGATCTTCTGTCTCCATTTGTGCTCTTTCCACACTCTCCTTTGACCCCTGGAGCTCTTTTTGCAGCCTTTGCACATCTGCTGCGCTTGTCTCTTGTTTGGAGGTTGCTTGGTTTAGTTGCTCGTTGACATTTGCTAACTCAGATGTGAGTCGTTGCTGTGTTTCCTGAAGCTCTTGTTGCTCATTGTTATGCTCTTCATTTGCTTTTTTTAGTTCATTTTGCAGCTTATTGAGATCCTTCTCTTTTTCCTCTAGCTGCTTTTGCAATTCATCATCAGCTTCTGTTTGTGTGCTCATTTCCTGCGAGCTTGTCTTCGAGCTTTCTTGCTCTTGTATCTGCTCCTTTAACCTTTCGATCTCATCTGTCAGTTCTGTTTGGTGTGCTTCCAGTTTATTTTTATGTGCTTCAAAAGCAGTTGTTGCTTCTTGAGACTGCTCCTGCAATTCTGATACTTTTGACTGAGATTCTCTTAATTTCTCCTCAAGCTCACTCACATTTCTAGCATTCTTTTCTTTCTCACTTTCTGCGGTTTCCAACCGTTTATTGAGCTCCTCTTGCGCTGTTGTGATTTGCTGGAGTTCTGTTTCTTTGGCTGTCAATTGTTGTTGCAACTGCTCATGAGTATTTCTGAGGTTCTCCAGCTGTTCCTTATGGCTCTCCAGCAGTTCTTGATTTGCTTTTGCCAACTGTTTCTGCTTTTGTATCAGTGCAAACTCCTCATTTCGAGCATCTCTTATCGATTTTCTGCCGCGTTCTTCATATGCCTGAACATCTTGTATAGATCGTTCTTGTAATTTCGTATTTGTTGTAATCAGAGCTTGCTCAGCTTTTTGCTGTGCAGCCAGTGTTGCAAACTCATCCTTCTCTCCTTCAGATATTGTCTGTCTTGCAGGGTCCTCTTGTGCTATCCAAGCATTTTGGATCTCTTGGATTTTCTGTTGCAGCGCATTTATTTCAGCTTCCTTCAGCTGCAGTTGCTCCTGGAGGCTTTGCTGCTGTATATTAGACCACTCCTGTTGTATCTTATAGCGCTCTGTACTTTCATCCTGTTCATACAGCTTTCGTTCCATCTCTTTGTTGCTCTGGGCTAGCTTCTCATTCTCCAGCCTGGCAAGAATATTTTTCCACTCCGTATCCTCTAGGTTCTTTGTTCCTTCTCTTGCAGTTGTTGCCCGCGCATCTAGATCTGTTAGCTGCTTCTCTTGGGTTTTCTGCAGTTGCCCCTGCAATGTTGCCACTTGCGTTTCACTCTCTTGGAGAGCGCCAAGTGTGGCTGAGTGTCGCATCGCACTAAGCTTTGCTTCATTTAATTGCTGCTGTAGTTCTTTTACTTGACCTTTTGTTGTTTCTAGCTCTATTTGAGCCGTCGTCAATTTGACACTCACCTGGTGTTGTTCAGATGATAGCTGTTTGTTTAGCTTCTCTAGCTCTTGCTGCTGTTCTATCAGTCGTTGTTGCTTCTCTTCTATCTGTCCACGCAGATTCTCATTCTCTGTACCACTGGTAGTGGCCTGTTGCTGCAACTCTTTAAGTTCTTTTGTCAGTGTTTGTTGCTGTTGTAGGAATTTCTCATCCTTGGCTTTTTGTTGACTCTTCAATTGCTCTAACTGCTTCTGGAGATCACTGACCTCTTGCTCCTTCCGCTGCTGTTGTGTTCTCACTTCTTCCAGTTCCTTCTTAAGATTTTGATTCTCAGGCTCTAGTTTCTGTAGTGCGTTTACACCCTCTCTTGTCAACTCTGTCTCGGTTGCTGTGTCTTTTGTTTCCTTATTTTGTGCTGCTAATTGGCTTTCCCGCTCAGCTAGCTGTTGCTGCATTTGTTGTAGTGCGGCGGTTAACTTGCCTATTGTCCTATTGGCTTCTTCCAGCTCCTCATTGAAGGCATTACCCGCTTGACTGAGGTTATGAGCTAACGTTAGAAGCTCTTCATCCTGCCGACCTGCCAGTAATCCAGACTCCAATGTTGAGATCGATCTCTTAGCTTTCTCCAATTCAGCTCTATATCTTTGTATATTATTGTTAAGAGACTCAATGGTTTGATCTTTGGCATATACATGATCTTGCAGCCACTCCACTTTCTGCAGCAAGTCTTCCAGATATTTCATTCCTAGGTGATATTGCTTGTAGGCATCGGAAACTTGCTGTTCTGTTAGTGTAATAGTTTGTGACACTGTGTTGGTCGCAGCTAATTCCGTATTAGTAGAGGCTTCTATCCCTGTTGCCGATATAGTAGGAGCGGTTGTCTTGAGCTTCTGTTCTAACAATGCCCGCTCAGATGCTTCAGATTCTGCAAGGATGTCACGCTCTCTTGTTTCAAAGTCTGGAATCAGGTTCAATGTTTTGTTTAAGAACGCCTGCATTTCTTGTTGCGTTGTTTTCAGTGCAGTCAGTTCTGTATTGAGACGCTCTTGTTCTTCCTTTCCTGTTGTCAGTTCTGCATCTTGGTTCTCACCGACATTTTGTAATCGCTTTTCTAGTTCTTGAATTTTTGAGGCGGATTGGCGCAACTCCTCTTCTTTTTTCTGAATGACTTTGGTATGTGCCTCAGTCATTTGCGTAATTCGCTCAGCCTGATTTTTTACCTCCTGCTCGAGATTTGTTTTTTGTTGTGTGATGCTATCTAACGACTGTTGTATCTTCGCCTTATCTGCATTCAGTTGTGCATGTTCCTGCTGTAACTTTGAGTGTTCTTGCTCTAGTTGCTTGAATTTCTGTATTGTCTCCTTCGCTTCGGTGACTTGCTGCAGCATTGCATCGGCTACTTCCTTTACCTTGTTGACATCTGCTTCTGGTAGCTGTTTTGTAAGCGCAGCTATTTGAAACTGTAGGGGCTCTATTTTAGACGTGAGGTGGTTAAATACATCTTGCGGAGTTGCTTCTTTTGTCTTCGTCACCCACCCTGACACTCCAGTTTTGGGACCGTCATATTTACTAAAATCCGTTATGGGTACAACACTCAGCTCTTGCTGTAGTGCAGTGAGCTGTTCTTGAAGAGCTGCGATTGTTTTAGTTGTTTTCTCAACATCTTCTGCTGCTTTACGTTCGGATTCCCGAATTTCACGTTGTTTGTCTTTTATGCTCTTGTGAAGATCTGTGATCTGCTCTGCTAATTTTTCTTTTGTAGCTGTCTGTTCAGTATTTTGCTGCTTTAGTTCTGTAGCCTTATTGCTCTCTTCCTGATTTTGTAAAGATAACTGGTTCAGGCGCTGTTGTGCTTCTCCCAATTGAAGTTGCAATTTTTCAAGTTCCTCCTTTTGCTGCGCAATTTGTGAATCCTTTTGTTGAGATTCACCGGCTTTTGCATTCGTTTCCTTGTTGAGCTCGGTTAGTCGGTCATTGGCTTCTTGGATTCGTGCAGTGAGTGCTTGGAAGTCCTGCTCATAATTTTGGCGTTGATTGTCCAGTGACGCTTGTCTATTAGCAATCTCTTGTAGTAAACGCTCATTGTTGTTTCGTTCTGCTTCTATTTGAACTTTTGCTGCTTCTATATCGCTATGATGACGTTGAATAAGAATAAGTTGCTCCCTATGTTCTGCAGCTAATCTCTCCAATTTTTCCAGTTCTGTTGGGTTGGAGGTAGTCTGAGTGTGTGCATTCGAAGTAAGCGGAGTAGTGGGTGATCGAGGTGGTGATTCTGTATTCACTACCTCATTATCTCCCTGCATTTGTTCCGTCGTTCCAAGCGTAACATCGGTTTGTTGACTGATAGCATTTTGAATGCGTTGTAGTTGCTCCATAATCCTACTTTGCTCTGCAATCAGTCTTGCATCATCATCCTGTATTGGTGCAGTGCTCTGTGTTTGCTGATCATCCAGCTTTATCCCAATCTTCTTTAGTGTATTACGAATAAGAGTGTTAAAGCTTCGTACTTCGTCCTTATTAAGACTAAATTTCTGAAGGGTGAGAAGTGCTGCGTCTAAAACCTGGAAATTTATTGTATCTTTTCCTTGTAGTTCTTCTGCTTGACTGCATATGTGACATCCTTCTTTGTCTTTTGCAATCTTTGGATACTGGAAACGTATGTTCGTCATAACGAATAGCTTATTACCGAATGCCACTGCACTCTGCGTACGGATGGATTGTACTGTACCATCTCGTGTTGTTGCCGTAGAGTTGTTAAGGAATTCCTGATTCTGCTTTATTAGTGCTATAGCCTCCGCTAAAAACTGAGAAATCTTATCTACCTCCACATTTTCATCTTGTACTGGAGTTCCATCTCTTTTGAATTTCTGAAACAACGCAGCTGGAATTTTTAACACTCCACCAGCTCCACCCTGGTCCAGTGGAGTTTGAATCTCTTCGATTGTTCTGGGCTCCTGTACCCTGCGATGTGCTCTGGTACTATGATTAGCCTGATTAGCGACAGGTTTTGGGGTAGGGGTAATCTCTACTCTAATCCCTATATTCGTCTGTGCTGTTTCAGGGGTTGACGTCTGGGTCGGGACCACTCTTTCTTGTCCCCCTACTTGCTGTTGCTCCACTCTTTTTGGTACTACCGTCTTCTTCTTCTCCATTGCTCCTTGTCCCCCTCCTTTTTTTAGCATCTCCCTTCTCCAAATAGTGATATTATTTGCAAGTATCGCATAAATTCATTAAGGAATTATTAAGTAATGTGCAAAAATGCATCTCTGCAGGCTTTTAATAGGGGAGGGCGAAAATTTTGTGATAATGCGTTGACTTTATTTTATACTAGGCTTTAATATGTCGTGTGCATGCTGCGCAAAAACGTGTAATAAATAGAAGATTTGGAGAGTAGTATATGGTCGGAAGTCTAAATAAAGTGGTTTTAATAGGTAATGTGGGCAAAGATCCAGAAGTTAGAACAACTCAGGACGGTAAAGAGATAGTGAGCTTCAGTCTCGCTACTTCAGAGGCTTGGAAAGATAAAGCATCAGGAGAACGCCGCGAACGCACCGAGTGGCATAGAGTTGTAATATTTTCTCCACCACTTGTCACAATAGCCAAAAACTATATACACAAGGGTTCTAAAGTATACCTGGAAGGCGTCCTACAAACCAGAAAGTGGGTGGATCAGTCCTCCGTAGAACGTTATGTGACCGAAGTCGTGCTGCAAAATTTCGGCGGAACCATCATACTCCTAGATGGTAAAGGCTCAGGTGGCGATTACGATAACCAAAGCTACCATTCAGATAAGCCTTCCTCCTATAACCAAAAAGGCTCAGCACCAGAGGTAGACGACGAAATTCCATTTTAAGCGCTCCACATACACCTAGATTTCAGTAGACCTCTTGCATAACTCATAAATGAGTGAGGAATTCTTAGGAAAAATGCAGGTGAGCACCGCAGCATATCCTATATATGTAAGGAGCGCAGACAAATTTTGACGACAAAATAATACCAAGTTTCAGATTAAATCAGGCAAATGGATTTGAGGATGAGGCTGCGTAAGCGTATTGAAATACGTGCGCAGAGCCGAGTTCCGAAAAATCCGTTTTGAATCATTTAAAAATGAGATTTGGTAGTCTCCCCGTCAGAAATGGTGTAGAGGAGATGATATGAGGGATTGAGTTGATGAAATGGATTGAAAATCCATAAGAGAAGTGTATTAGATAGGCAGAAAGCTTATGGATTTTACATATCAGATATGCCAATAGAAAACAAAGTTTTTAGTCAAAAACAAGGAAGATTATTTTGCATTAAGTTTGCAGATGTATTGAACCACAAAAACAAACTATACAAATTACGAGATTTGGTAGATTGGTGGTTTAAATTACAGAAACGTGGATTTGGCGAACTGGAAGGGGTAAAATTGTAGGAATTAGCGTGATTTGGAAAAAA
>NZ_SCFA01000017.1 GCF_004210275.1 Rickettsiales endosymbiont of Peranema trichophorum | reverse complement strand
TCGCTTATCTGATCTTCCTCAGATACTATAGAGTTTAGCAATGATATCAGTATGTCAGAATTGGCCTCAACCCCAAAAATCTTCTTAAAGGCGACGTCAATGAGGGGATTGATCATGTACACGTCGTCGTACTTGAGCCGCTTTGTTTTGCTTGCTTTTTGGGTCATCTTGTCACCGCTCTGTATTTCTATGTAATGACATTATACATCATACAGTGCTTCCTGCAATGAATCCATTTTTCCTTCTTGGGTTTGGATTATTTACGCACTCTCTTCTCTATGGATTTTTCAAGTCCTTAACAGTCACTACTCCTGTTATACAGCACATCGTTACATACGACACTCCACCTAATCCACACAGTATAGTTAACTGAAGGTATATGTTGTGCGTTTTCAGCATCGTCTTAGTCAAAAGCATTACAGAAACCATAACTATCGTGTTCAAGACATATTTCAAAATTTTTCTTACCATCGATACATCAAACTTAAAGTACCCAGACTTTTGAAGTTTATAGTATAAACAAACAAGATTAAGCCAAGCTGATATCGTACCAGCAAAAGCTATACCAGCCTGTTGATAAGTGTGCATCAGTAACAGACTAAACATCGCATTGCTAACTATGCATAGACCAGCTATCTTCACTGGCGTCTTTGTGTCTGTACTGGCGTGAAAGCTACTTACAAACACTTTGATGAGTATAGATGCTGGCAACCCTATCGATAAAGCTTGAAGGGCAACCGCAGTTTGTGTTGTAGCAATTCTTGTAAACGATCCGTATTCAAACAACACCCTTATAATTTCAAAAGAAAGAACAAACAAAGCCGCTGAAGCTGGTATAGACAGCGCCAATAAAAGCTCTATAGCACGGTTTTGAATAGCCATTGCTTCTCTCATATTAGTCAACTTAAACGCTTTGGACAGTACCGGAAGTATTACTACACCTACAGCCGTCCCAAGCAACCCTAATGGCAGTTGGTATATACGATCCGCGTAATACAGGTAAGACATAGCGTGTGGTATAAAGGATGCTATAGTGCTATTTATGACAATGTTGATTTGAGTGACTCCAGCACCTATGAGTCCTGGTATCATCCGCCTCATTAGTGCTCTGACTTCGTTCGTGACCTTTAGGCTACAAAAAAAGAACAACAATCCGTTTCTTTTTAGAAAGTAGAGCATCCAGAGCATCTCAAATACACCTGCTATCAATATACCTTGTGAAAGGGCAAAAACCTGTTCTTCCTTCGACACGCTTTGAGTGGCAATTATAATCATGCTGATGTTTAGTATGATTGGTGCTGCGGCAAATGCGAAGTATTTATTGTGGCTATTCAGCACACTGCCATAAAGTGCGACAAGTGAGATCATAGCCAAGTATGGTGTCGTGATTCTTGATAGTGTGATAGCGAGCTCAATGACTTTTGGATCCGTAAACCCAGGCACCGTAATCTTTACAAAAACTGGCATTGAGATGTACAGTAGGGTACAAAATATCAGAATCGCTATACAAAGAATCGTTTGCGATAGTCTAGCGAAATTTTGGGCCGCTTTCTGCCCATTTGTGCATAGAATGGAGGAATATATCGGAACAAATGAAGCACTAAAAGCACCTTCCCCAAATATTGATCTAAAAAGATTAGGAGTTCTTAGCGCCACAATGAGCAAGTCATTATACAATCCAGCCCCCAATGTTGCTGCGACGATCACATCTCTTATGTATCCCAAGATTCTACTAATTAGAGTGATGAAACTCACGGTAGCTGTGTGCTTGATGAGCATTCATTAAACCAAAATAGTACCAATCGGTATTTTACACCCCATCAGAAATTCTGCTGTGCTCATTACTTTTCTTGATTCTCTTTGAAGGAGTGTAGGTTTTAGTATGCCTTCAATACATGCTATCTCCAGCCGTTCGCTCAATATACTCCCTGGAGTCCTGTCATGCAAAGTATCACTATATTCTGCTGCCAACACCTTGATCCTTTGATCTTGGTACACGAAGTGTGCTCCAGGCTTAGGACTCAATGCTCTAATTGTACGATGTATAATCCTTGCCGTTTTGCTCCAAGATATTTTCTCATCCTCGCGCTCTATCTTGTGAGCATACGTCACACCCATTGTGTTCTGTGGGCTTGATATCATGCGCCCGTCCTCTATGTTTTTTAGAACTTCCAACAACATCTTTGCTCCTTGTCTGGCTAGTGATTCTGACAAAACAGTACCCGTGATGTTATCATCGATGCTATGAGGCTCTTGTAGTATTATCGCGCCTGTATCCAACCCAGTATCCATCTGCATAATACAAACCGCTGTGTCCGTATCACCCGACATTATTGCGCGCTCCACAGGGGCTGCTCCTCGCCATCTTGGTAGTTTTGACGGATGAATGTTAAGTACGCCATGTTGTGGTGTATCCAATATTATCTTTGGCAAGATGATGCCATATGCAGCCACCACAGCCACGTCTGGCTTAAGCTTTTGAAATGCACTGACATCTTGCTCGCTTTTAAAGTTTCTGGGTTGAAAAACTGAAATTGTGGCACCCAACTTCTCCAGTGCGCTATATACAGGTGATTTGCTATTACTCGCGTTACATTTCGTATATATCGCTGCAAGCTCGTGTGATGATTGTACCAGCATTTCAAGAGCTGGCACTGCGAACTGAGAAGTTCCCATAAATACAACTTTCATGGCATTACTTCTTTAAGGAGTGATATTCCCTGTACCACTCTACAAATGTCTTAATACCAACATGAAGAGGGGTGTTTGGTCTAAATCCTAAATCTCTTGTAGAGTCTTGAATATCAGCAAAAGTTTCTTCTGCATCTCCTTGCTGTATTGGCAGGTATTTAAAGTCAGCTGGCATACCTATTGCTGTCTCCAAAATTTTTACTACATCAAGTACATTGACCGGATCGGAGTTGCCCAAATTGTAGACGCGATGACCATGGAAACTCACCTGGAGTGCCCCCAAAATACCATGTAGCACATCCGAAATGTATGTAAAGTCACGCTTCATGTTCCCGTAATTGTAGATCTCTATTGCACGTCTATTAAAAATACTGTCTGTAAACTTAAAGATTGCCATATCTGGTCTACCCCATGGACCATAAACTGTAAAAAATCTTAATCCTATTATGTTTATGTTATAAAGATGTGAATATGCGTACGCCATCAGTTCGTCTGACTTCTTTGTTGCAGCGTAAAGTGAGATTGGGCTATCAGTCTTATCGTTTGTTGAGAATGGGAGATTTTTGTTATTACCATATACGGAACTTGAGCTTGCGTATACGAGACGATCAAGATCCTTAGTATGTCTAGCAATCTCCAGGATATTTAAAAAACCGTTGATATTTACTCTAACATACTCAAAGGGATTGATAACGGAATAGCGGACTCCGGGTTGTGCTGCCAGATGTATGATGGCCTTGAAGGTGTACTTGGAGGCAATTTTCTTTAAGCGCTCAAAATGGCATATATCTAGCTCGTAAAATTCAAAGTCTTTAAATTGCTTTAGGATCGTCAACCTAGCTTTTTTTAAATTCCTTGAATAGTAGTCGCTAATATTATCTATGCCTACTACTTTAAAACCTTGAGCAAGCAAGTACTGTGCGACATATAAACCTATGAATCCTGCGCACCCGGTTATAAGCACTTCTTCCTTATTTTCTTGAAGTGTAGCGCTCAGTGTATGGGATGAAGCTTTTGATAACACAGAATAGATGCTAGACATAGAAGAGATACCATCTATTGGCGAATTTTCAAATTTTAAGTATCTGTCATCTGCCATCAATTTACCGCTTATTATTCATAATTGATTCAATCGTTCATAATTGTTTTTACAACACTTCATATGTATCGATGAAGCTCCTCCAGAACATCAACAACACGGAGACCTGTAACACTGGAGCAAAATAGTACTTTTTTTGCTATGTACTTCTCTAATCTTTTTTGTTGTTGTTTAACGGACTCTTCCGATACCAAATCGACTTTGCTTAGCACTACAACTTCAGGTTTAGATGCAAGTAGCGAACTGTATTTGAGCAGCTCACTTCTGATAGTTTGATAAGCATGCAAAGCATCTTCCGTAACATCCACCAAGTGTAACAGCATTTTACATCTTTCTATGTGCCGTAGAAACCTATCGCCCAGACCATGCCCATCACTAGCACCTTCTATGAGCCCTGGCACATCGGCCATTACAAAGTGCTTACCATGCACTGAAACTACCCCCAGTTGTGGCTTAAGTGTTGTGAAGGGGTAATCTGCAACCTTAGGTCTGGCCGCTGTTGTAGCGGAAAGAAAGCTAGATTTTCCAGCATTGGGCAGCCCTATAATACCAACATCTGAGAGCAGCTTCAACTGTAGACGTATCCACATCTCTTGGCCTTTTTCGCCTGGAATGAACCTTCGTGGGGCCTGGTTTGTAGATGATTTAAAATGGCTGTTACCTACTCCTCCTCTTCCACCTTTTAGGACAGTCACAGCCATACAGTCTTTGTCTAGATCAAACAAAAGATTTTCACCGGTTTCATCGTAGATTTGTGTTCCGATTGGTACAGAGATTACCATATCTTCTCCTGATAAGCCGGTACAATTTCTACCTGATCCTGCTTTTCCTGAACTTGCTTTAAAGTGCTGTTGATAGTGAAAATCCAACAAAGTGTTGACGTCATTTACTGCCTTGAAGAGGACGTCTCCGCCACTACCTCCATTACCTCCATCAGGGCCTCCAAATTCGATAAACTTTTCTCTTCTGAAACTAACGCATCCGTTACCGCCGTCTCCAGACTTGATATATATTTTTGCTTCATCTATGAAACGCATGGTTACTTTTGGTGTATTGATGGCGTGCCCGGAAGGATTTGAACCCACGACCCACTGCTTAGAAGTGAGGGTGTCTACAAATTTATCTGAATTTACCTGATTTTATTGTCATATATCTTTTTATTCTAACCCATATTTTACAGGCAATTCACAATATTCTACCTTATACATCATTTTATTATAATGGACAAGATTTTCTTTTAAGTGTAGAACATATGTAGAACGTAAAATGACCTCTAAGGGTTAATATGAGAGATAATAAAGTCAATTTTACTAAAACATTTCTAACGAATGTAGAGTTACCTTTAGGAGCAAAAAGAGCATATTATTATGATACGCAAGTAAGTGGGCTTGGGGTGATGATTTTCTCCTCAGGTATTAAAACCTTTTTCCTTTATAAAAGAGTTCATGGTACTCCAAATAAGATAAAACTTGGAAAATTTCCTGAAATATCAGTCGAACAAGCACGCAAAGCTGCTTATGCGGCAGTTAATATGATTAATTCTGGCAGGGACCCTAATAAAGAAAAGCAAGAACTACAAAGCGAGCCTACTTTTCAAGAGACCTTTACTAAGTTTCTAGAAGATTATGCTAAAAAGAGAAAGAAAACATGGAAAGAAGATCAGAGTATTTATAATAGATATCTTACTAACTTCGCAAATAAAAAATTAAGTGTCATAACGCGTTCTGATATAGAAAAATTGCATCACAATATCGGTGATAATAATGGTATTTATGCTGCAAATCACACTCTTGCATTACTTAAGACTTTATTTAATAAAGCGATTAGTTGGGGATGGAAATGTGTTAATCCTTGCAGTGGAGTGAAAAAATTCAAAGAAAAAAGTCGTGAGAGATTTTTGCATGGTGATGAACTACCAAGATTTTTTGAAGCGTTAGACAAAGAGCCTAACGAAACGTTTCGGGATCTATTTTACATATGTCTATTAACTGGCGCGAGGCGTGGCAATGTACTTTCAATGAATTGGAATGATATAAACCTAGAACGCGGAACTTGGTGTATTCAAGAGAGCAAGAATGGTGAATCACAAACTATTCCGCTCTCTGATGAAGCAATAAAGATCTTAAAGCGCAGAATAGCAGTGAGAATAAATGATTGGGTGTTTTCAAGTAGTGCTAGTGCTTCAGGACATGCTAAAGAGCCAAGAAAAGCTTGGGCAAGGGTTTTAAAAATGGCTGGAATTAAAGATTTACGGATTCATGACTTAAGAAGGACATTAGGTAGCTGGCAGGCAGCGACAGGTGCAAATAGTTTTGTGATAGGTAAATCGCTAGGTCATAAAACTCAATCAGCAACAGCAATATATGCAAGATTAAATCTTGACCCAGTTAGAGAATCAATTGCAAAGGCAACGAATGCCATGTTTGCTTTTACAAGTGTTAAAAGATAGATCCTTATAAATAGTAGCCAATTGGAGAAACTTTAGATGCAACTAGGGGAAGCATATATAAGGAATTTGAATACGGTCGTCCAGCGGACTGGTACTGGGGGAACAACGGTAGGTAGAGGTGTGTACTGCACTTGGTGTATGAGCAGGGGAAAGGCAGCTCAAACTGGCTATATACTAGCCTATTCGCTGCTTTCCCAGTTCATCCGTTATTGACTATAACAATTATAAGTTAAAGGAGGAAAATCTATTGACATAAAACTTAAAAAATAGTTCAACTCCAGCCGACCGTTTTTCTCTTAAGTGTGTCATGTTCTTGTCCAAGGCAAGGGGGGCACTTCAGTCTTAGATGCTGCTGTTTCATTAGTACGGGAACAAATAGCTGTTCTCATTCCTGGTGAACCATATGAAATCAAGGAGAATACATTTGCACATTAGTTATAATGTGATTGTTCTTATACATCTTCAAACGCCAGATAGGCTCTTATGAGCATTACCTTAACAGGCCTATGATAACCACAAATAACTTTCAACAAATAGGCTGACGGCACAGCCGTTTACAGACAAATTTTTTCAAAATTTGGCGTCACACCATACGCATCTCTTGATGCCTGTAGCAAATGCAGGAAAATCAAGAGCTTATGACTTCTTTACAGCGTAAAGACAGTCGCATTCAAAATGTAAGACACTGTAAAGACAATCCTTCTAACCCCTTGTCTTACAAGCATTATCATTGTATTTACGCTGTAAAGGTGCGACACGAAGTTGTCAAAAGGAGTTGTGGCCGCCCAACGGCCACCATCCATGCTACTGGATGAACCTACCATTCTGAGTCAAGCAACAAACCAACCGTGAGTAGGTTATAAATAAAAGGGACTCCCGAAATTTTGCGATATATTAGAAGTGCTACTGTTGTGTGGCCGAACGCTCACTGGTGCTAAGTGCCCGTAATTAAGAGTTGCAAGAATATGGAGAAAAATAGACGACAGGAAATTTGGAAAGGAGCTAGGAGTGCAAGCGTTGAGCACGAGGCGTGTATATTTATACGTAACGAAGTGCGAATCCCGAAGCTCGACGACGCCAACTTTTCAAATTAACGGAGTATATATATTGCTCACTACTGCACAATATGGTACTATAGATTAGTACTACGAGGATTTGATTAGTGAACGCAAAACAAAAAGGAATATTGGCGGCTATCTTGTCTAAACCAACCAGAGCTAATATCTTATGGAGTGATATTGAAAAACTTATCATTAGTTTGGGAGGACAAATTAGGGAAGGTAAGGGCTCAGCTGGAGTATTTATCTTGAAGGGTTCAGTTTTCCCTTTTCACAGGCCGCATCCACAAAAAGAAGCTAAACGTTACCAAGTAGAACTATTAAGGAAATTTTTACTTTCAAAGGAGGCAGGTTTATGAAAAAAGATTTCATTGAATATAAAGGTTACCTAGCAGAATTATCTTTTGATATAGAAGATGATATTATAGTTGGTAAAGTGATTAATACTGCTGATTTCATTTCATTTCATGGTGAGACTTTAATCGAAGCTAAAAAGGCGTTTCGTGATGTATTAGACAGTTATTTAGATGCATGTGTACACGCTAAAATTGAACCCTCTCGCCCATATTCAGGCAGATTTAACCTGCGCATTGCTCCTGCTCTTCATAAAGCTTTGACTATCGAAGCCCACAAAGCTAATAAAAGTTTAAACGAATATACAGAGTGGTTAATTGCACAAAAATTAAGTAGTCACTCTGAAAATGGTTTCCAGGAGCATATGTGTAACGACCTGATTTAGAGAGAGGTGAATCCTGCAATCATAGAGTAGGAAAATCAAGCGCTTATGACTTGTAGAGTAAGGCACTCTCATTACTGAGAGCACCTTACTCTACATAGAAATTGTATGTCCCTTCAGTAAGATTCTGACTATTAACCATAAGTTATGGTACAGGAAATATAAGAGGGAGCACATGAATAGGAGGTTGGTGTTATATTAACTGAGAAAGGAAGGTGGTGATAGGGAAGATTTTAGGGGATTTTAACTCACGAAAATCACAATCGATGTAAGGTATACCTGGTGCTAGTTGAAGAGCATAAGAGGTATTGAGTTTGGAATGGAAGTATAGGAGATCGTCGTTTAGCTGAGTGCTGGTGAAAGGGTCGACATGGATAAGGAGCCAAGGTTTGAGATTTTGAGTGATTAAAAAATCCACTTCTTTTTTTTGTTTATTACGTATATAGAACAAGGAATATTGACCATTACAAAATTCATTCCAGAAATGAATGGCTTTAAAGAGATGGGAAGCGACAAGAGTTTTAAGTTTAAGTTCAGGGTTGACGACATTGCTCCAGTCTAACAAGTAGAGACGTGGCTCGTGAGTAAGTGCGTAAGATATATTGTGATTCCAAGGATTGATAATAAAGCAATAATAGAAGTTTTGAAGGAGTTGGACCCAGCTAGAGATGGTCTTTGGGGAATGTGGTATATCAATACTAAGTTTAAGGCAAGAGAGTCGTGAATTAGGAAGATTGTGTAGTGCATTGATAAGACGAGAGATATTGGCGGTGTGTTGGAGCTTAGAAAAGTTTTTAAGATGGTATTGAATAAGAAGCTCTTGATATGAAAGAGACCATTGCGTCAGAAAGGAGGCTTCTTGCTTGAGGATAGGTTCAGGGAAGCCACCGAAAGTGAGCAAAGAATGGAAATATGAAGGAGGAGGTTTAACGGGAGTATTGATAAGAGATAAGTGTGAAGGAGTATGGTGTAAGAGCTCGGCCAATGAGAATGGGAAGATGTGATGGACGTGAGATATTTTAAGGGTAGAGTGTTTGTGTAAATGAAGGTTATGACTAGAGGTGGCGATGGTGTGAAGGTTGTTGGTGTGAAGTAGTTTGTGTAGTAAGGAACGCCAATAATCGAAGGTGTAGATTTGGTTACAAACGACAATAGGAGGTTTCTGAAGTAAGGCGTGTATATGCAGATTGTGAATGGCTGAGGAATAGACAGAGGTACCTTTTTTTCTGGAGTTGACATCAGAGGAGAAGAGAAGGTGGTGATATGGATAAGAGAGCATGATGTGCTTAGAGAGTGAAAGTTTACCGACGAGAGCAGGACCTTGAACGATAGAGGAAGAGAGGCGTTTTAGGTGCTGTAGAATAGGGAGGGAATATAAGCGTTCCACAGTATAGCTTTGGTGAAGGAATAATATGAATAAAATTTAAATGAAGAATGAAATAAAAATCAACGTAATGAGAGGTAGCATTCTTTTTTAGAATAAAGAAAATATAGCGCTTTACTTATTAGTATAAATTATTCATACTATAGGAATGAGGGTTTGGTTTGTAGCAAACTAATCCATTCTTAAGAACGAAGAGGGTATATGAATAAGGAAGAACCGAGAGTTATGGGAATATCTGAAGAGGTAAAGAGGCAGAGAGAGGCGCTTGGATACATGTTGGAAATGTTGATATGTTCGAAAAGCGTATTAGACGAGGTAAGTGTTATGGGAATAGGAAAGTTGTGTGGAGAGGAGGTGGTAGTGAAGAGGAATTCAAGGAAGGTGTATTGTGATCGCCAAGGGTTTGAAAGGATATGGGAGTGCATAAGAGAGGTGAATGTGGAGTATGTGAGAGTACATGAGGAATTGCAAGGTATGTTGAAGGTGCTGATGATATATGAGAAATCTGAAGGTATAAAAGCAGACGACGTAGAGCAGATAAGGGAATGGCTGTTGAACGAGCAGTGGAGGTGCTTAGAGGTTGTAGGGTCTAGGATAAAGGAGGTTCTGAATATCATAGAGGAAGGAGAGAAAGGTGATTGGGTAGCGGTAGTAGGTTTTGATGGAGCGACCTATAGTCAATTGCGTACTGTAAAGGATAGTTTGGAGTCCACTGTGTCTTCTTTGCGAGGAGCTTAGACATGCTGCTGTACGGCGTATACCGCTCGTAAATGAAGAGTTGCAAGAATATGGAAAAGAATAGACGACAGGGAATTTGGAGAGGAACTAGGAGAATGAGCGGTGAGCACGATGCGCGTATATTCATACGTAACGAAGTGCGAATTCAGAAGCCCGACAACGCCAACTTTTCAAATTAACGGAGTATATAGCACCAAGGACTACCTAAAATGTAGATGGGCCTTTAGTTGTGAATCAGCCTGGCGTTACGATGACTAACTCCCACCAAGTCTTGACATATGTAGGGAACATTTCAATATAAATGCAATAGCTCTTATGGTATAGTGCTAATATCATAATATAGAGGTTGTCATGGAAGAGTGCACAGCTAAGGATTTAAGGGAAGAAGAAACCAAGGAGGAATTAATAGAGACTGGAAAGAGGCTAAAAGCTATAGAGATAGGCAGACAGTTATTATTAAGGAGAGAAAGCATAGACAAGGTTTCTGGGATAACTGGATTAACACGCCAAGAAGTACAAAGTTGATGAACCACATAAAACTACCGATAGGACTGAGTAATTTTCAAGAGCTGATAAAAGGCAAATACGTGTTTGCAGACAAGAGCCTTTTGCTCAAAGACATAATGGAAGATGGAGCCAAAGTGATTTTAATCACCAGGCCTAGAAGGTTTGGAAAGACATTGAATTTATCAATGCTGTACTACTTTTTAGATCTTAGTCAGCCAAAAGATGAGAATTTGTTTGAGAAGCTAAATATAGGCCAGGACAAAGTTTTTTGTGAGGAGCATCAGCATAAGTATCCAGTGATATTCATATCGTTCAAGGATGTGAAGTCACGCACTTATAAGGAAGCTTATGCAGATGTTATAGAGCTTATAAGAAGATTGTATGAAGAACATAGATATCTGATTGATGGTTGTACACTGTCAGATAACGAGGTTACAATATTTAACACTTTGCTCGGTAAACAAGCTGACATATCTGATATCAAGTCGTCGCTTAGGCAGCTCTGCATCTACATACACAGATATTGTGGGAAGAACCCTATCATACTGATAGACGAGTACGATACGCCGATACAGGAGGCTTACCTAAAAAAATACTACGAGAAAATGGTGGAGCTAATGCGGGGCATATTGGGGCAGGCATTAAAGGATAACAGTTACTTAACAAAGGCTGTAGTTACGGGAATCACACGTATCTCACAAGAGAGTTTGTTCTCTGGATTGAACAACATAGAAGTATACTCGTTATTGAGAGAAGACTACGGGCAATACTTTGGGTTTACGGAAGA
>NZ_SCFA01000042.1 GCF_004210275.1 Rickettsiales endosymbiont of Peranema trichophorum | reverse complement strand
AGAATTGTATGAGTAGGTAGCATCCCCAGAGACAGGTACCACGATATGTATAATACCTCAACCAATATCTTTTAAAAGCATAATACCTTAGCACTGGTCCAAACTCCTTAGCGTGTATTTACGGACGTTTCTCCACGACACCCTAAATTCATACTCATATTGTTAACCCTTTCAAACCAGACAGCAAACTGGACAAGATCACTGCGGTAACTTGTCAATGTAGCAGGAGATTTATCTGCTGCCTTTTGATCGGCAATGTATTGCTTAATTTGCTTTATTTCAATCACAAATGTTATACGATTAGATTTTGATAAAGTATATATATCACTAATAACACAATTATACGACGACTATATGTTGCTTATAACATGCAGCACTTGTTATACGAACAGTTTACTTTCGCAATCCAACTTCAACTCCAGATTCCACGCGGACCACAGTACATCACATACAATAATTAGTGGTAAGCTATTTTTTCCAAATCACGCTAATTCCTACAATTTTACCCCTTCCAGTTCGCCAAATCCACGTTTCTGTAATTTAAACCAAGTATGTAGTTAACTTAGCTGCCTGCTATAGACCGGGAAATATTGCTTTGGCTACGAAAGAGTAGTGGAGAAATCTCTTTCCTATTTCCAATTAGATGGTATCAACTATTTACCATCTTCGGGTATAACGGTCCTTCATTCACAGGTTCAGATACCTTCAGCCTATTAACTTGCCTAGCGCTTACCTGCATTATAGTTAGCAGGAGGGTAGATTACTCGCGCTTTCTGCCCCATGTAATCGCTTACATTTCGCTACATTGTCCCGCTCGCTCTTTGTTCAGAGCGGTAGGTTCATCCAGTAGCATGGATGGTGGTTCCCTTATGGGCCACAACTCCTTTTAACCACTTCGTGTCGCACCTCCACGATACCCTATAACAACACTCCCTTTGCAGGTCCGACCATTTTCGATTGCTGGTCGTTACAGAGACTTTGTTTTCTATTGGCATATCTGATATGTAAAATCCATAAGCTTTATGACATATTCATACCATTTTCTTATGGATTTTCAATCCATTTTATCAACTCAATCCCTCATTGCTTCTCTTCTCCATCACTTCTGACGCACGGACCACTTAGCGTACTATTTTTTCCCAATCCTATGTCCTCCCCTAATTTAACTCAAACATGCTTCTAGTGACTGATATTGCATATAGAGAGCCGGAGTATACAACAAATCTTCCCCATCCATTATTTTTGTGCGATCAATATATTCATCGTAAGGTATATCAGATGGGCTATTCCTTTGGCTGCTGTAGTATGCTTCTTGCCCAGCATCCTTAGTATAACCTGGAGTGTGGCTTGATTGTGGCAATCGGATTGTTGATGTATATGCGTTAGGTGTAACCACTGCACGAGGAGAAGGAGGACCTTCATGATCATCAGTATCATCATCCCGCTTTGCTTCACCTGGTTTGCAGCCATCTGAAAATGCAGCTTGCTTGGGTGTATACTTCTTTTCTTCTTGTTGTTGATTATAAGAGCTTTGGAGTATTTCATGTTGTTCCACTTGGACGCTCCCCTGTTGAGAAGATACAAAGTGTGAATCTGCAATATTTCCTATAGTCAATGCCTCCACTGCCTGTATACTGTTAGGTGCAAATTGTATTACGATTGGAGACCCTTGTGGATCTATTTGAGCACTCCCATTCATGTAGAACATCTGTACTGTTATGTTCATAGAAAGCGCATTTGCCATTGCATTTATTATAAGAGCATCAGCCCAGGAACCATGCTGGATATGATGATTCAAATAGCCATGTAGATCATTGAAATGTAGACCATTGCAATCTAAACCTCGTACATAGTCCTGGTAATACTCACAATTCGACAATATTTCATTGATCGCTAGGTCGTGCAACCCTTGAGCTGTGTATAGGTTATCACCACTTATTTGTTGAGCAATTGCATGATAGAAACACCAACCATCTCTATCAACGTCCGCAAAGCCTTCTGGTATTGTCATTTCTTCTATGTTTTGATGAGAATTGATCATAGAAGTCTTCTGCAGTGCTTTTTGCAGCACCAGTAGCAGCTTTTCGTTTTTATCAACTTCCGCCACAGCAGCCGCTTGTGTCTTAGATGCAGCATAACCACCACTAATCACAACGCTTTCTACTTTGAAGCTTTTACTGATTGCTGGAAGATGCGGTATTTCGATCTGCTGTTGGTATGCTTTTTCGTAGTCGAAAGCCTGATCATTAGGGAAAGTATCATCTTGTGCTGCACTTGTACGGTCACAATGAAAATTATAACTCACTCTTACTAGAACCTGTTTCCCACATTCATTCACCTTTTTAATAAATTCAACAGACTTGTGAGTGCATGGCTGATCATTTGGATTCTCTCTACACATACTTATGGTAGTATGAAGGTCCAATACGAATAATTCAGCATCGGAATGACTTTTTGAGATCTCTTCTGCTGCTTTTCTGAAAATTTGCGACTCAGAATGACTTCGATCATTATTATCCTTCGTACGTACTACCAAAAACTTAGAACGCATCTTATCACCTCTCACATATCCCAATTTAGCTAACCCGAAATTGGGATATACAGTCTGTGTCTCGCCAGGTTTTGTTGCTATAGTCAATATATAAGGGGTTCCGATACATTTGTTAAGTTTGTCAATCTCATTAAACTCCTCTTTATGGCCAGATTGCCTTGTTGCTTCTTTAGCGGCACGTGCGACATTCTGTTTCTTTGTAATCTCGTCTTTAATGCTCTTATAATGCTCTGGAAACGGCTTACTACCAAACCGCGGCTCTCCATTATGAGCCTCGTAAAATTTTTCTCTGTAATTGTTCTGGTACCAGGCTAATTGCTTATGGATCCTGTTCCCGGGTATGTACTGCCCATTATGCGGAACGTTAAAACTTGGACCCAATATTACTTCATCACCAGAACTACAATCATGACTTAGTAATGAATATTCACTGGAGTCAGAGGCATAAGCCTCTTCAGTTTCTCGTTGGTGGCTGTCTGCAGGTGTTGCATCCTGTTCAAAATTACCACCTTCATCTGGTCCCATTTCCGGAGCCAGCGAATCTTGTTGACCGAATTCATTAGAAGACCCTTCATTCTTATTAGTCTCTTTCTGGAACTTGCGCATTGCAACTCTCTAATTTGGCTTTTATTATTATATTAGCATCAATGCTGAACTTGAATAGTGGTAGCACAATCGCCGCATAATTTTTGCTAGCAGTGACATGTCGTTCTATAAATCTATAGAGTGTCATAGTCAAATAAAAAAAGACTCTCATGGTAATAGCGTGCGACTCAACAAAAGTCAGCAGCTGAGATCAAAATCTAATTCGTGAGTTCTTGTTGCACTTCAAACTAGAATCCACTGGACGGACTCTCTACTTCCAAATCAGCCGAGTATTGCTTTACAGCTAGTGAGACGCACCTGCTTCATACCAATACTCACTATATTCTCCTTTTAACCCATCACTTGCAAAAATAAAATTCTCATTAGTTAATTTGTTGATATCAACACCATACAGGCTTATCCAACTCTCATGGGACAATGAGGCTACTATAAAGCCCTTACCATCATGTGTAAACTCTTCCAACCGTAAATCCTCCATAGTTTTCAAATGCCCAAATTCTCTTAAATCAATTTTGTCACCTCCAGCACCTGCATCAAAATCCACTATAACACTAGAAATCCTGTCCTGCGCTTTAAAATCTTTCGTTATTACAAACGTGTCAGCATCAAAACTACCGCCCCATATCTCTTTGCTACCATTACCTCCTACATATATTGTGTCATTTCCTTCCTGACCGTTCACAGAATCCTTACCCATTGTCACATAAATCTTATCATCACCTGAACCACCTGCTATTATGTTGTCACCGTCATCATCACGTATGGTATCGTTCAATCGACTACCCATGATACCTTCTATCCCCACAATTCTAGACCTAATCACAGCTATGTCATTATATAGCACGTACCCTTCCTTCAAATTCACATCAACTGATATTGGTATATTCATAAAATCCGCCAAATCTCTACCTTCCCCACCTTCTATGCCTGCTGTAAACCCTTTTAGCATAAAATAATCATTGCCGTCTCCACCGTATAAGCTACTCATGCCCCATCCGCATGTTATCCTGTCATCGCCGCCACCTCCATATATCGTGTCGCTGCCATTACCTCCATCCAGATCATTACCAGTATCGTCACCAATAAGCGTATCATTAAAGTGACTGCCTATAACGTTTTCGATATTACTTAGCATATCCTTTAAACCCATAGGTTTCACAACTTTACCAGATACCAGGTTGATAACCAATCCAGGAATATTAGACACTGGTGGAGTACTAAAGGCCTGTCCAACGTACTGAGGCAATAAATTAGGCCTCAACCTTATTGCAAATTCTGACCCATGAACATCTGTAAATTCCTCTCTCCTGTACTCTACGTAATTGGCAGTGTCATTACCGTCGCCTCCATCTACCTCGTTGGAACCCTCTGCAACGAAAAATTCATCCCTACCTGTACCACCATCCAGTACGTTATTACCTTTACCACCAGATATCTTATCGCTCCAACCTCCTCCATTGATATAATCATCTCCATCACCACCAAATAGTTGATTAGAGTTATCATCTCCAATAATCCTGTCATTGTACCTTGAGCCTATAATACCCTCGATATCAGTATAGATATCCTCATATATGCCCTTTTTAAAACCTTTGCCCTCCGACAGATTGACGTTGATACCCTCTTGTGAGCTAGCGTATGAACAAAGATCATTACCCTCACCTCCATCTATGGTATTCTTCCCAGTGCCTCCAGATAATTGATCGTTTCCTTTACCTCCTCTTATCTCATCGTCACCATCACCACCAAAAAGCAAATCGTTACCATCGCCCCCTATGAGTACATCATTAAACTTCGTACCGATCACACCCTCTATATTCTTCAGTCTATCGTTCTGTCCAATCCCACCGGATACCCTGCCAAATACAAGATCAACTTTAATACCACTTGCCAATTCCTTCGAATAATCAACTATGTCTATACCTGCACCTCCATCTATTTCATCTTCTCCTTCGTCACCCAATATGATGTCATCTCCTTCCTCTCCATTTATCTTGTCTTTGCCCTCTCCACCACTAATCGTGTCTGCACCGCATCCTCCTTTTAATGCGTCATCCCCTTTACCACCGTATAACACATTGGCTTGAGCATCTCCTTCAATATTATCATCAAATTGAGAACCAACAACATTTTCAAATTCTTCGAGCTTATCTTGATGTACACCGTGTGTGCTACCTATACCTTGGCGCAAGTTCAGCGTCACCCCCTTACTTGCTAATCTATATGAAACGCTATCCTTACCTGCACCTCCAACAGCGTGGTCTCCGTCTCCTGTTAGTAAAATCTCGTCATTTCCTTCTTCCCCTAGTAACTTGTCAAAGCCTCTACCTCCATAAATCACATCATCACCATCAGCTCCTTTGATATCATCATCACCTTCCATCCCTTGCAGTACATTGTTACCGGCATCGCCCTGTATCACGTCACGATACTTGGAACCGATCACGTTCTCTATAGAAATATAACTATCTTCGTGTGCATAACCACCAGTTCCTCTCTGCCTTGACAAATCTACTACCACACCCACAGTTGAATATGGATGATTATAATGTGCAGTATCCCTACCCTCACCTCCATCCATGTGGTCTGGACCATCAAAACCACTTAGCACATCGTCTCCCTCACCTCCCAGCAACCTGTCATTACCAGTAGCACCAAATAACCGGTCGTTTCCACCTAGGCCTTCTATAGTATCATCACCTCCTTCACCGTTAATGTGGTTAGCATCTGCGTCTCCTAGCAAATGGTCATTATATTCAGAGCCCCCTAAATTTTGAAAGTTCCTAAACACATCGCCACTTGCGTGATCCTCTCGACCTTCTACCTTCTCTTGTTGCTCTTGCACACCACTCAATAAGCTAACGTGTACACCAATTGGTGATGTACCATAGGACAATGTGTTAACGCCAGCTCCACCATCCATGGTATCACCACCAGATCCACCTTCTATATGATCATCCCCATCTTCACCATAAAGCTGGTCGTTACCTCCCTCTCCATATATAAAATCACGACCATCGCCTCCGTACACTTTGTCATTACCCCCGCCCCCATACAGGCGATCAATTCCCTGTCCTCCAAACAACTCATCGCTACCTTCTCCGCCATCTAAATGATCGGAGCGCTCTTTACCGTACAGCTTATCATGTCCTCCTAGACCCTTGATATAATCACTACCCAAACTACCCTTGATAATGTTATCGCTCTCGTTCCCTACTAACCCAACGTCCTCTGAATCAACAAACATTTCTTCCCCAGCCGCTTCTGACAGCCTACTCTTCAACTCTCTTAGATCTACATCCAGCTCACCAAGGCTTTGGGACAATATGTAGCTTAGTTGTATCCAGAAATCATGCCCTAAATCGTACCGCAGTGCTAATTCTTTTGAAGCACATATTATCTCTGTAAGAGAAGCATTCAACTTGATACTGTCGTCAATAAAAGAGTACTCCGCATTTGGAAAAATACCAAGAAATGGTCCTTGTACCAGTAAATTCTTCGTGATCCTAACTAAGCCAATATCATAAGCCTTTTGTACTGCCGTTGAAGCATGTTGTCCCACAAACTTGGCAGCACCTAACTGCCTAAAATCTTGACCTGTAAATCTCTCAACGAATGCAACCTTCCTGGCTTCAATGTTAATGCCCTCAGCTGTAGCCCTTTCATCTTCTTCTATATCCGATACACCAGCCCACTCATACAAAATCTCTATCACCCTATCATAAATACTGTTTAGTTCTGATAACTTTGATACCATAAGATCCGATACTAATTTCTTAAGTCTTGGATTATGCGTCATAGATATATGCAGTGATGATATCTTTCCATACCCCCTAATCAATGGCATAAACAGCGTTTCTGGATCAATCTTGACCCCCATATCATCATTGTTGGCACCGCTCTCTCGTTCCTTAAAACACTCATCTTCTAACCATTCAGGGACTGTATCAATGCTCACATGTCTCCCACTTCCGAAAAAATACGAACCACTTTCCTCTTCATACAATTCCTCAAGGTATCGCGCAATCCTGGTGGTAAAAAATTGATATATCTTATTTGCCTCTTGTTTAATTAAGACACTGTACCCCTCTAGAACACTACTACCAGCATCCTTGTGTTTCAAGTACTGATCATGCAAAACACCTCGAATACCTTCCTTTTCCTTCACACAAGAGTGCATGTGCGTATGCAAAACCTGACTCAACTTACTGTCCGTGGCATTCTTCAGCTCCTCACTTTCCTGCTCAAGTCCCGTTAGTCGCCATTTTGTATAGTTACCATTTACTGCATCCACTTCCTCCCTCGCCCCTTTCGTGTAACGCTCTTTAACGATCGCAAGCTGCTTCTGATACTCCTCACTGTATCTCTTTACGGCTTTCCCAATCTCCCGTGTTGCTTCACCTTCATAAAACGCCTTCCAAGTATTTTTCTGTGTCTCATATTCCTGCACAAAATGTGCTTTGTGAGACGCAAGTACTTGTGCATATACAGAGTGTGCCAGCCTACCGCCTAGCACACTTTGATAGAGTTCTTCTGCCTTCTGTTTGGATTGCACATTTATTCCCGCTAGAATGCCCTTGAGCTTCTCCTGGTATTCCTGTGTTTTTTGAGCATTGATATCCTTCTTCTCCTGAGCTAGCTTATCGTTAATCTCATTGAGCAACTCATCCTTCGCTTTTAAGTACTCCTGCGTATAACGAGCCGTAATATTTGTCCTGTTTTGTATAGTAGCGTTTAAAACCCTTGAGACAATCTCATACTGTTTCTGAATACGTTCCTCGCTCACCTCTTCCACCAACCTCGATGCACCCTCCTTACAAACTTGTAGAGACTCAGACCTCCCCTGTACATTCTTTGTCTCTAGTTTTTGTAGAACCTCCTGTAATCCATAAGCATGCTGTTCCTTATGTCTATTGATGTACTTTACCGCTATCTCTTCTATAACTGCTGCGACCCAATCAGACCTTTTATCCGTGTCACCCGGCTCCTCTACTTTGCTCGATAACTCCTCTAATACCTCCTTGCGAAATCTCTCAATCTCTCCAAAATACTTATCTTCATCCATCTTGTAGTCACTTACCTTCCCCTTATACCATGAATCCATGTCGTCGTTGTGATAGTGCACATCAGCAACCTCTCCTTGCCTGCCATCTGTATAAGTAAAATTAGACTTTGATGTAATCGTATTGCCCTCTATAATCCTATTATCAGGCTCAGTATGCAGCGATATGCTTTTGATCCCCATATCCTTCAAGCTTCTTAACTCCTTTGCCTCACTATAACCGTTGGTGTTCTTGTCCTGCCATATCAACAACTCTTTGAAATCCTCATCTCGGTCGTCTATTACCTTATCGCCATTGCTATCGGATAGCGATAACTTAAAAAAGGCTGAGATTAGATCATCCCCAAATAACTCCGTAATATCATCGATCCTGCCATTTTTATTGAGATCCCTCGCAAGGTGCCCATCCTGCTCCGATAACCACCCTACTCTTTCTGCAAAACCATCGTTATCTATGTCAAAATACACACCACGTGTGTACGGCACTAACTTCACGCCGTCTCCATTAAGATCAAGAACTAGTGGACTAACATGTGATGCTGCATATCCTAATTCCTCTCTTAATGTATTCGTCCACATTCCAAATGTCGCACTCTTCAACATGCTCCACATCCACACACTTGATTCTGCCTCATCCTGCGCTATATCATGCGCCTCCTTAATAACTGATACTTTGTCATACATAGCCCAAGGCGTATAAGAGTACTTCCTTGCCACAGTGTCAAGCAACGTGCTGACAGTCTCAGTACATGAAAGTGATAATAGGCATAGTTTTGCCTCTTCTCGAAACGTCTTTAATATGTTGTCCTTCAAGTCAAGCTCTTTCAAAACTTTTTTAATGTATCCCTCAGGCTCCTCTCCTGTACCAGGCCTCCGATATAACCATGATGGCTCATTGACAAGGGGTGTCTCATGAAACCTCAAACCATCTACAACAGAAGGGAATAACGAGAACTCTGTAAACTTTGGCCTATAGTCCTCAAATATCCTATGCCGCATCTCGGATGACCTGTACGTACCAACTATACCGCTACTTGCCCCATTCCAAACCTTACCTATCCACGATAGAGGGCTATACCATGTCCAATCGTAACCGCGATTCCACACATTATGAGCATCAGTACGCTGTGCGCGTAACTCCTCACCAGGCTTAATCATGTCTGCCGAATTCCCTATCTCTTGCCTAACATTCACATGTTGCCAAACATGAAGTCTGTTTACGTCTATACCAGGATTCAGCTTCTTTAGGTTATCCTGCGTGGTACTGTGTTTTCTTGCAATTTTACCAAAGCTCTCCCCAGACTGTACAACGTGGACGTACTTGGGGACTTTGTCATTTTCGTACAAATATGCTCTATGTTCTGCCCTTGCCTTGTAGCCCACATCGTTACGCATCGTCTCCGCGACCTTAGCAGTGTTGCCAGAGATTATGTGTTTTGCTAAAGGCTTGATATTGCCATGTTGATAGCACCGATCCATCACTCCCATTTGTTGACCGTGACTTAAGCCATTCCATGTCTTCTGACCTATGCTACTGACGATCGTATTATGCGCTTCATCTATAGCAGAACGTGTCAGACCTTCCGCAGTATTGGTATCAATACGAATACCAATACTCTCAATCTGAGATCTCAGAGAACCAAGCGGCTCATTGCTACTTTTAGCATAAGCGTATTTTTCAATTATCTTATACTCTTCATCCTTCAGATTTAGACCTACTTTCCTTAATGCCTTCTGATTCCTTACTACCCATTTTGGTTCTATACCACTGTGGTACACCATCAGAGCATAACCGTACCCTACGGTCGGTACACCCTTAGAGTCAAGGTATACCGTAGACCTAAATCCCTCTAATCCTTTCACCTGTTCTACGTATTCCTTATACAACTTTTCTGTTATCATTTATATACCTCCTTCTTGTAATAATGCCCACCGTACCGAAATCCATTATTCATACCAATCTTACTCCAAACGGTCAGGGCTAGTCCCTCACCGCGCCAATCGCTTGCTTCATCCATATATATTGAATAAAAATGATATTTCCCCTTGTATCTAAAAACACCTGACATGTAGTCTTTCAGTTGCGAATACATAGCACCCCCTATATCCTTACTGTATAGACACTTGCTAGGGCTAAACACCAGATACGTACCCTCAATACCATAGTACGTATTTCTTTTGTCTGATTCATCGACAACCTCACCACGATTGCGAATTCTGATTAGGTCATCGCAATAAAGCACATAGTCATCCTTGCGACCAGGTACGTTATACATATTAAATTTAAATACCTTCAGATTACCCTGGCACCTATATTCATCTACCATGTATGCCCACTCTGGATTCTCTAGTTCCTCTTCACTGAACTCACAGAGCGTATACTTACCACAAACCATATCGGTGGTTTTATACATGTTAATAGGCTTTCTATCAGGGCATGCTACGTTAAACTTTGCTATCTCTGGATCATCAATACTCGTACCAACTGCTATCGGCTCAATGTGCTCTATGCCATTCTGTGTAACAAAATCATGCAATATTCTCTCTCTGCGCTTTATTGCCTTCTTGCTCATGCCATCTGCATGTCCTGGTTCAATCTGCCTATCCTTAAACATGTTCTTGATCAACTCAGCTTTGTCTTCTTCACGTTTTAACTCTAAGGTTAGGGCGCCAGAAGGTACCAATAGCACCAGTACTGTCAGTAATACTGTAACCCCTAAAACTCGTAACCAAAATCTATGCATAACAGGATAAACCATACAAAGCTTACAATGCTATTCGAGACCCTACTTGACTCTCTACATTAATGCAACCGTAATGTTTAGGATCTATTACAATCTCACACCACTAAGGTAGATGCTTTCTGCTGTACTTATGCAGTTGCTACTGGTAGCTTCATCCTTCTTCTTCTTGTAATGCAATCCTCTCATTCACCAAACACAGTTGCTTCCCGCAAAACGCCAACCCTATCGCCAGTACTTCATTCACTCCGTTCTGTCTAAATAGCTCAAGGTATTGTTTGTCCTTAACTTGCTTTAACCCTTCTTCTGCCTTTGCCTTCAACTCCTTTGGGTCATCTGTTGCCTTGAACTCCAGCAAGATGCCAGCTCTCCCACTCTGCTTTGGCAACATCACTACGTCAAACCTTCCAAGCCCCGACTCTTGATTGGAGCGTATGTAGTATTCTCCCCTTAACCCCACTACTAGCCCTAATATAAACACATGAAATATTTGCTCAGGTGTGTTCTTATTAAAGTCAAAGTAGCTACCGCTTTGCATTATGTAGCTTGTGATATACATCTCAAACCTCTCCATATCTCCATCCATCAAGCTCCTCACAAAGCTGTTGTATGAGTCTATGCTTCCTGCCTCGCTAAACCATTCAGATACTATTTGACTATATACTCCTCCAACTTCCTTGTTCGGTACAGATATCTCACATACAAGATGATACTCCATAAACTTGCTACTTAGCACCTTCAGATATCCTGCATACAGTAACAGGCTCCATAAAGCCTCCGGCTTCTTCTTTATGTCGGGAAACACCAAATTCTCAGACAGCACTTGCGTGATTATCTTCCCCTGCAACAACTCCTCAAATTCCTTTCTGACTTCCGGCTTTGCATCCTTTAAGAGCTCTTCTATCAACTCATTCCCTGATGTCTTGACCCAATACGTCTCTAACTTCCCATGGTTCTTTAAACACTTTATTATCGACCAGGGATTGTACAATACATGCCTCCCTGTTTGATAACCATTGTACCATTCCTTGATCGCATCAAGCGATACTCCTTGCTTCGTTTCTTCCAGCAGTTTGAGAACC
>NZ_SCFA01000115.1 GCF_004210275.1 Rickettsiales endosymbiont of Peranema trichophorum | reverse complement strand
ATCACAGGCAACAAGTCCTTATGAAACATACCCTTCTTGAGTTGTGATACGTATGTATGTGACCCATAAAACTGTGCTCTTTGTATATAGTGGGACTCTTGTCTGTTCTCCATCTCTACTATGTAGATCTTGCCAGACTCATCCTTGCACTTCAAATCAAACAAGCTTCTTTTGCCCTGTCCTATGTCTGGTATTTCTTCTCCAGACATAAATTCGAGTTCTGCTATTTTTTCTCCCGGTTTTAAACGTAGTATAGCATTTAAAAAATCCTTTAGTCTTTCCTTGTCGCCAAAGACTCTCTTAAATGCTACATCGTTTGTTGCGTCTAGGTATCTTGTCATCAGTATACTCTCTTGTGTTCATGCTTAGTACAACCCATTGTATACTATTCCGAATACTTCCTCCAGATGTTTTATGCTCCAATGATTCTGTAACCAAAAAAGTATCAATGAGCCTCTCAAATATCACAGACCCACAATCTTCCCATATGCCTTGACATTGCATATATAGATAGGGTGCTTGCTGCACTGAGCTTTGCTACTCCTGGTCTTTGCATGTTGTCCTGCATTTTATGTTACAATAACGTTACATGTAAAACAAATCGTCAAACTCGGGAGAGCATAGGCTGTATCAACACTTAGTTGTTCCATACATTTCTCACAACAAAATGCTGATCTTCACCATAACATATGCTGTTGGTTCCGGCACGAACCACAATTTTTTGAAGGATTTTATGAAATTGTATTTTTTTAAATCGATCCCTATCAATAGGACAAAATGCAGAATTAAATCCCGAAATTGTGTAGTTATCACCTTGTGCAGCACCACAACGGCTACATGCCGATCTGTAATAACTGTAACCGATTGACGCAGAATATTCTTCTCGAAAAAGCGATTTCCCAGTATAATTGTGTATCTCTTTTAGAGCATTGGGTGAAATGTAAGTCAGATGCGATACAATTGATTTGTAGTCTTGAGGACAAAATGGAATATTGCTTTCTACGAACAGCCCCTTTGCTTCTAATTCTTCTATAGCACCTTCATCAATCGCTTCAAACCACTCTGGTAGTATAATAGCGTAAACTGAAGTGCTTTGCTTACACCTGTAACAGTTTATCTGTGTTTGACCCAAATAAAAGAAATCCGCCCTTAAATTTCCTTGCTCTTCTTTCGCTTTACAAGGTACCAATTTCGCAGCGTTTGGAACTATACATCTCTCACGTTCATTGAATATTTTGTCCTTTATATTTTTTAATTCATGTTCCAATTTACCGACAGTTTCACCGATTCTTTTTTCATTCAACCATATCTGCAACACTTCATTCATGGCCTCTTTTTTATCTTTGAAAGCTCCAAAATGATGATCATGTCTAGCTATACGCCAACCGTTATATTTGTATACGGTGGCTTCTAAAACAGGATTATAAAAATTCCTGTTCTTACTTATATACCAAGAATATTTGGCACACTTGATTCGTAGTTGTATAAGGAATATTTTGAGACTACAAAATATATATTTGTGCATTAAAGAACCACTTGTAATAAAATTATATAGCTTTCCCTTCATACCATTTCCTCATCAAACAGTAGGCCATAAATATCTCTGGACCAAAATCTACCCACACTCTGAACGCTGGCTCTTTCGCTCTAGGAAATACTTGTACTTTCACAACAGTACCAGAGCGCAGCTCAACCCACTCAAACTCATCATACGTTATTGTTATCACCTGTCACCTATTTTTCAATTAGTCCAATGAGTCTCACTGGTGCTTCTGTCCCATCCTTGATTTTGATGGGACATACTATAACAACAGCACCAGACTCCGGCATCTTATCTAAATTTGCTACGTTTTCTACTAATATTTTGCCAGCGCCTAGAAAGAGCCTATGCACCTTAAAACCATCTTCTGGCCGATCCGGCGAAAGTGTATCAATGCCTAAAGAAGCCACGTTCTTCTTAAGAAGTAGCGATGCCGCTTCAGAAGATATTGACGGAAAAACATGGTTGTTATGATACTTCCGAGGCTCGTTCCAAAATTTGCTCCAACCGGTTTTGACCATCACGCATGAACCTTCAACAATAGCCCCAAACTTGCTTTCAAAATCTCTCACATCTTGTGTGCTTAAGCTGTAACGCTCATGAGATTGTTCGGAGACATCAATCACAACACATGGAAACATCAAATCATTTGGATCAAAATCATGAATGCACCTATCTCCTGGCATACAATGACTTGGTGCATCCATGTGTGTAACCGATTCCAGCATGCATTTTGATCTCCATAGCACGAAATTTATACTCGCCTTCGCAATCAGAGTAGTCTATGTGCAGATCATGATTAAAGGCATACTCCTTGACACACTCATTACAACGCAACACTTCTTTCTCTATACGATTTGGTGCTACTGGAGGTGCACCTACAAATCTCAACATCTTTCTGCTTGTGCCTTTGTACAATTTCCCATTACCACAATCAGGACATACATCCCCAGCTTTATGGTCTTCTACCTCTACTTTATTAATTGGAGCATCCGGATAATCATCAAACCCATACCGCCCAGCGCCTTAGTGAATAGGCTGGCGGGGAAGTTCCGCCGGCCTACTCACTATGGAAGTTAGAATCGGGTGATTCCCAAGGTAAGTTAACGGGGATGAGGATATTGTTAAGTAGCCTGGCAGGTGAGTTAGAAGTAGGAAAGGAACTGCTTATAGAGGCTCTGTATGAAGTAGTGTTAAAAAGTCAAATTTTGAAACAATTTGGAAAGATTGCATCTAATGTAAAGGTGACGTTAGAAGCGCTATCTGTAACGGAGGTTAGAGGTGTTATACAAAGCTTAAACGCAATTGAGGTGGTGAGTGGAAAGCTGGCACTAGAGGATGGTGGGCGCATTGAAGCGATCAAGGAGTTGGTGATAAGGCTGCGTGATGAGATATTGGTGAGACGAGGTGCGCTCTGGAGTGGAGGCATAGTAATCATAGAAAAGGGAGGAGGGGGAGCGATTAAGCAGGCAGTGTTTGAATCAGGTGTGTTGGATGCTAGAGGTGATGTCACCATAAGAGCTAAACTACTGACCAATAGAAGAAGTGATTGTAGTGTTGCGGAGACGCTGATCCATCAATGGGAATATATATCACGTAAAAACAGTGACAATGGCAAATGCTATAGAGAAACTCTGAGTAGTTTCTGTGGTAGTGAAGGAAGAATTCGAGTAGGTGGAAATTTTGTTTTTGATGGTGTAGGATTAGAGAATTTTATTAGCTTCTTTGGAGTTGAGGGTAATGTACATTGTTTGCAAAAAGCCAACATAAAAAACGAGCCGATAAGTTTAAAAGTACGTGCTGAATACAGCTCACATGCTCGCCGTGGACGTGGAAAGTATGTGGGTTGGTGTGTGGGTGCTATTAGCAGACAGCTTGCTATTTGTGGCCTTTCGAATTATGGCAACATGGTGGGGACAGACTCAAGGATAGACAGCACTGTATCGTCAACGTTCTACGTGTTGGGAGGTGTGTACGGTGAGTTTACCAGTATAGGAAACATTAACGTAGAAACAAAGCTAGATAATGTACCTTTAGTTTCGGCAGTTGAGATGAAATATATATGGCCTAGCCAGGAAGCTGGAAAGATGGCAATAGCTGGTACTGAGAGCAATACAGAACATAGGCTTGTACCTAGTATTAGGAAGGCAAATATTGTTAAGCAATTGTACAATTCTCTCGAGAAGATTGCAGTAAACATGGGCCATGAGCTTGGGGTCTTGGTGGGAAGCGGAAATATTAGGGTCAACCCTGGTAGTGATGCGAGCGCCGAACCAATGGTGTGTTTGAAGCATAAACCACTAGCTAGCTGCGAGTATGGTACAGTGCAGTTATTGGAGGAGTTGGGAGTAGATAAAAAGCAATATCCACAAATATTTGGTTCAGCTGATATTGAGAAAGGTTTGATAGAGCATGGTGTATTTGAGTTAACAGGGATGAGGGTACTGTTTTCTGAAGTACAGGAGGCGTTTTTGATAAGAGATGGTGTTGACAGTGCTGGGGCATCTCTGAAGGACAAGGGATGTGAGCAGCTGCAGCGGTTATTGAAGAGTGGTTTAAAAGTCAAAGAAAAGTATGGTTTGGAGGTTGGCAAGTCTTTGGATATGGGAAAAATGAAAGACATAGAACAACCGTTTGCCTGGCCTGTGTCTAAGACGTTACCTGGAGGTAAGCAAGTGTTGGCACTTGAGTTGTATTTACCTGAAGAAACGGTCAAGAGAGCGCCAAGATGGTTTGGAGCTGGCATGTTGCTTGGTGCAATAGAAGCAAAGATCGAGGGTAATTTTATCAACACAGGTCTGACATATGTTAATGATGGTGCAGTCATTACAGCAGAGAACATAGGATTAGCGGGCATGTTCATAGTGAAATCTGGAGATTTAGCACTAAAGGCAAGTAAGAACATAGTAAATGTCGGGACAGTCAAGACATATAATGGTGATATCAAGCTGGAAGGGACCGACATATATGAGTTGATAGCGCATGATGGTAGGGACGTGTTAAGGACCACGTACAAGATAGAGGGAAACGCATATTACATAGCAGAAAAGTCGATATCACAGAAGTCCACCTTGATGTATATTTCTGGTGATTTAAAGATGAAGGGTAAAGATATACATCAAAGTACTACCTACAATACGAGAGTAGTTAGGGAAGAATGGGGTAAGAAGCACCATTTAATAGAAAGGACTGTGGACTCATACGATATGATATTGTTGGTAGGAGGGGACGTGGAGATAGATGCTGAGGGTAATTATAGAGGCTCAGGCATTAAGGTATCGTCTGGAAAGGATGTAAAGATAGAAGGAGAGAAGGTGAGGTTGGAGACGACAACAGCCTACGCGAAATCTGAAAATACAATAACCTCAAAGAAATGGTATGGTTCGAAGAACACGGTAAGAATGGAATGGACAACGAGTAAGACAGCTAGGTTGGAAATAACTGCGCCTGGTGGTGATGTGTATATTAGTTCATCTGATTGTACTTTAGAGGGTGTGTTGTTGAAGGGAGACAAGCCGGTACTGAAGTGTGGACAGTTGCTGGAGAAACCACATTTAGTTCAAAATACAATGCAAATCACCTCGGAGAAGAAAGGGTTGTTTGCACCCAAGATACCTATACTAGAGTTGGTAAAAAGCAATAGGCCATTAGAGCATATTAAAGATAATACGCTCATAGGTTCACTAGAAGGTCTGTTGAAGATGGAAGGTCCGCTGGATTTGCTACCAGCAATGAGCTTGATATCAGAATTGCCAAGCGTAAAGTCAGCGTTTAATGCGCTCCAGGCGAGTGATGTACCGACACCGTTTGCGATGGTAGGAGCGTTGCTACAAAAGTACGTATCGGCCAGTATAAGTTTTGGTAAGGAAAAGATGAGGCAGAGAAGTGTGATGACAGAATCCGTGGATAACGAGCTCATAGGAAGAGACTGTATACTAAGAGGAAGAGGTGAAGATAGCGTAGGTTATATCTCTGGGGACATAAAATGTAGCGAGAGCCTGTATATAGAATTTGGTAATGTGAGGCTATCTGGATCATTTAATACGGTAGAGACAGAAGGTAGTATGTCTTCTAGAACTGGAAAGATAGGTGTAGGTTTGTCTGGAATCAGCCTGAGTTACAACTATCAAAAAGGTACATGGAGTTCAGAGAGCGTTAAACACCGTGCTGGTCAAATAAATTCTAAGGTGATACAGCTCATGGTGAACGATAGACTAGAAATAGAAGGTGCGGTTATTAGTGGAGAGAAGATCAAAGTGAAAGCAAATGAAGTAGAGGTGAAGCAGGTTATAGAAAGAGTAAAGAGGGAACAGGAGATATATGGGTTTAGTGCTGGTGTATTGATAGGATGGACAGGCACAGTCCTCCCAGAAGGTTCATTGAGTTACGAGTCAAGCTTAAAAGAGAGCCAAATGGTCAAATTTATATCGGGTATTAGTGGAAACAGCATAGAAATGACAACAAAGCACCTGATATACAACGTAGCAGCGTTAAAGAGTGAGGAAGAACTAAACGTAAAAGCAGATAAGGTGACAGAAGTTCCATTGCCTGGCAATCAAGAGAAAGAAGAACACGTGAGTGTGATGGCTGCTCTGTCAGTTGATGCTGAAGGGAATATGAGAGGCTCAGTGTCTGGAAGATATAAAAATGGAGACTTTGTAATGTCAGGAGGATATTTTTCAGGGTTTATGGAAGGTATTGGTATCATAGAAAGTTTGTTTGGGGTAAAGGATAAGAAAGAGCAAGAGAGTGAAAAGCTGAGAGAGGAACTGAAGGGGAAGACAGTACCATTCTGGGAAGGGTATTTAAGAGGAGCAAGTGTTATTGAAAAGAAAGGAGGTGGTGATAGAGAGAAGGAGAGGCTATACAGAGCGCTGGATGAGGTAGGAAGCTCTGTGGATCAGAGAGAGCTAGCTGTGACTATCGTTAAGAAGAAAGAAGAGGTAGATAAGAGTAGAAGGAATGGGGTTAGCAAGGCGTTGGATAGCTTTGGAGGAGCTGTAATGGGAGTATTGCATAGCATGAATCCATTTAGAGAAGAGCCGGTTGAGGTGATGCCATTGTTGGGGAATGGTCTAAAGGAATGTATGGGTAGCGCAGTATGTCTAGAAGGGCTATCATCAAGCATATCGCCTATATTGTTGGGTGGGACTATGGGTGGTATAGCAGTAAAAGGTGTAGGTGGTGTTGGGAAGGATGAGTCATGTTCTGTAGCAGCTAGTAAAGTACATGAAGTGAAGAGAGGAGAGAGCTTGTGGGACATTTGGAGAGCAGAAGGGCTGAAGACAGGAAGGACGTGGGCGGAGTTTAAAGAGGACAATGCACACATAGCTAAGGCAAGTGGTTCACTAGACAAGCTAAAACCAGGTGATAAGGTATACATTGTCTCGAACAAAGCACCAGGAGCAAAAGCAGGTGCAGGGACCTCAGCTGGAGCATCATCACAAGCTCAACCAGGTGAAACAGGGGGTAGGGTTGATGTACAGGCTACAGTATTTAGTAGTGTGGATCGTGCAGAAGTTCCACGTGCAGTATCTGAAGCTGATGCAGTAGGAATGGCTATAGAAAGGGAGGTGCTGCAGGAGTTTGTAGTGCAAGATATAAATAATGCACTAGACGAATTCGAACATGTCACAGAAAGTCAAGAGTTTCAAAGTAAGTCTATAGAAGAAAAGAGGAATACAATTGGTGAACTAACGCATCGTATTGGCGGCTGTATCATGAAAGGTGAGGACTGGGCGTCTCAAAATGCTGGTGCGTTGTGGGATGGATTTGAGGATAAGTTTTCTGCTACAGCTCAAAGGCTGAGGAATATTGGCACAAAGGTAGGAGGATGGATTGGTACTGGTGTAGGTGCTAGTGTAGAGTATGTAGGGCGTTATGTTCCTGATGGTGTGAAAGAGAGGTATTCGGCCTATTTGGAGAACACGACACCTGAGCAGAGGAAATGTCTGGAATTCGGTATAATAATTGTTCCTGTAGCCGGCACGGTTGTAAGAGGAGCTAGTGGTGTTACGAAGGGAGCCAAGTTGTTGAAGAAGTTTGACAAGCCTGGAGTGGACCTCGATGCAGCAGATTTCACCAATATCAAAAAAATCGACATTGACGACGGAATCAAAAAAGCCGATGTGGATGGCCATACCTCTAGTGAACATGATGTGTCAAACTTAGTAAGTCACCAGATTCTGAGCTTCAATGATAAGATAACAGTTAGGAAGTACCTAGAAAACACACCCTTTTTTAAAGAGGGCAATAAATTTTTCAAGGACGCTACAGGTAAGTGCAAAGACTATAAAATTACAAATTTAGCGAGCGGCAACAAGGAGATGTCTTACTTTGCAGAGGCGAAAACTGCAGGATACGGTAAGCGATATGTTTTGGAACTCGATGGGGAAGGGAAGAGGATTAAGGAATATAAGGATACTATAACACCATCTGGAGCCATAAAAGAAAGAAAATTTATACATGAGAAATCTAACAATGGATAAAGGTCATGCTATGATTACTGTACAAGAAGTAAGACAAAAAATAATTGATTGGCGAGATGGTGTAATGACAACAGAAGAAATTCAAGGATGGGGCGAAGAGAAGTACACTAGTAATGATCTGAGAAATGCCTCTTTAAGCGAGAGGGAGCATTTTATTGTAATAGAAGTTCTACAGTATTTAGAATTTATAAACATGAATCTAGTGACGAAGGATGATATACCTCATATCTTAGAATTTATAGATGGTGCAGACCATAATGATGCGTATAAAAAATGGAACGAATATCTTAATAATATAGATTATAAGAGTAGAGCAGATCTGCTGAAGGGAGAGGCGTTTTATGAGGATTATTGTCTAGCCCACCTTGACTGTAACGACCAGCAAACAAAAGGGGCAGGACCTGCAAACTATGGTGTCGTGGAGAAACGTCGGTAAAGGACCAGTGTAAGGTGGTCCAGCGTGACGGAAGTGTAGAAAAGGGAGGCCATACAAAAACGGGTGCTAGTTTACTGAGGTATAAAAAGTTGTGGAATGGTGGTATAGATGCAGTGAATTATGGTTTAAATTACAGAAACGAAGATTTGGCGAACTGGGAGTGGTAAAGTTGCATGGATTGGACCGGTGCTAAGGTACGTGCGCTGAGCGGGTACGTAATAGGCCTATCAGCAGCATAGGTGCGAAAATTCCCATTAGCGTATTATAATGGTCTCCCTTGGGGAGGACATAGGATTGGGACAAAATAGTACGCTAAGGACGAAGTGTACGTCTGACAGGTCTGTCATTTTTCGAAGAGGAGTTCATTATAATTGAGGGAAAAGCTTGTAAAATCAGGGGTAGTAATTTTCGAAGTGTAGTTCAATTTTATCATAGACAAGTGGAATATATAGCATTATTTTCAAAGCGGAGCGCAGCACGTGTAAAATTGGGAAAAAAACTTGAGTGATATCTCTGAGATAAATGATAAGATATGGAATATTGGAAAACAACGTGCTGAGGTAATTGGTCCTCTAGCTGGAAGCAAGGTTTGTACTCAAGAGAAAGTTTTAGAGGCTGCGGCTAAGCTGGGATTATCGGCCCGTTATATATATAGGTTAATTCGGAATTACCGAGATTCAGATGGTTTGACCAGTTCTCTTATTCCTCAAAGGCCTAGTGGAGGGAAAGGTGGCTCAAGATTATCTACAATACAAGAAGCTCTTATTAATAAGATAATTGATAGATTTTATCTTACGCGTCAAAGACTAAGTGCTTCTACAATCATAGAAGAAGTGCGTAAACAATGTGCTGCTCAAAATATGGTTGCACCTGGAGCATCGACGATTCGGCGTCGTATTAAGGATATTTCTGTTATTAGGCTACAAGAACGATATGGGCGTGATCAGTCTATAGAGCCTATCGCAGGGGAGTTTCCTGAGGTAAATTATCCGTTATCAGTGGTCCAAATTGATCATACGTTAGTTGATGTAATAATTGTTGACCCCATTGATAGACTACCGATAGGTAGGCCTTATGTTACAATTGCTATTGATGTGTACAGTCGTTGTATTGCAGGTTTTATTGTTTCTTTAGAAGCACCATCATCAGTGTCTGTAGGATTATGCCTGACTCATATCGCTATGGATAAAGGGCCTTGGTTAGCGATGGTTGATATTGACACATCATGGGCTATCCACGGCAAGCCAAATTTGATACATGTTGACAATAGTTCTGAATTTCACAGTGCAGCACTTACTAGAGGGTGCTCACAACATGGTATTCAGATAGAGTATCGCCCCCAGGGGAAAGTTCATTATGGAGGAATTATAGAGCGCGTGATTGGAACTATGATGAAGCTGGTACATACCTTGCCTGGTACCACTTTTTCTAATGTTGGAGAGCGTGGTGATTATCCTTCTGACGCTAAAGCATGTTTAACACTGGGAGAATTGGAAAGATGTCTAATCATAGCCATCACAAAATATTATCATTTACGCCTTCATAATGGAATTGATGAGGTTCCCATCAAACGCTATGAAAGAGGGTTGGCTATGATGAAACGAGATGGTCAAAAGCTAGCAGTGATCAATAATGGGAAAGCTTTTTTAATTGATTTTTTACCTATTATTTATCGTACACTAAGACGTGACGGATTTATGCTTGATCACATTATCTACTACAATAATGCACTTCGTTCATTTATAATTAATAGAGAAAAATATGAGAAATTCTTGATACGTCGTGATCCGAGGGATTTAAGCCGCATTTATGTTTATTTGCCGGAAGGGGGAGGTTATCTGGAAGTTCCGTATCGTACTTTATCGCGTCCCGCAATTAGCTTATTTGAACATCGTCTTGCTATAAAGCGCATTAAAGATATTGGGAAAGGCCAGGTACAAGAATCTGCATTATTCAGAGCAATAGATGAAATAAGAGACATAGTTAATAAAGCCTCTTCAAAAACCCGTTCTATGCGAAGAAATAGAACACGTATGCAGGAAAACGCTAGGGTACAACCTAAGGCGAAACCGTCTAGTACTGAGGAGAATAATGAAAGGATGGTAGATGAAATGGGAGATGAAGCATTTAGGAATATTGAGGTGTGGAGATGACTGAGCACCTTTTATCTGCTGTACGAGAGATAGCGTTATTACCGGCGGAACAAAGGATTGCGAGAATCCGTGGCGATCATTGGATAGGATATGGTAGGGCCGAAGGGGTGTTGACTAAGTTAGAAGAACTTTTTAATTCTCCCAAGCGTATAAGAGCGGCCAATATGCTCATTATTGGTCCTACGAACAATGGCAAGACAATGATTGTAGAGAAATTTAGGCGAACACATTTACCTTATGAATCTGAGGATGGGGCACATGAAGTAATACCTGTGCTTGTAGTGCAAATGCCTTCGAGTCCTACAATACAACGTTTTTATACAGCCATTATGAGAGCCTTGGGTTCACCGGTGATAGCTTATCCATCCACTGCAAGAAATGAAGCTATGGCACTAAAGATGTTAGGTGTAACTCGAACCAAGATGGTGTTCATAGATGAACTGCACAATATATTGGCTGGGAGTGTTAGCAAGCAGAGAGAGTTTTTAAATTTAATTAGGTTTATCGGTAATGAACTGCAGATCTCAATAATTGGAGTTGGTACAAGAGATGCTTATCTGGCAATTCGTAGTGATGACCAACTAGAAAATAGGTTTGAACCTGTTATATTACCATTATGGGAAAATAATAGTGAATTCAATAGATTACTAGCAAGTTTTGTAAAGATTTTGCCATTACTCAAACCTTCAGAGCTATTGAATCATGATATTCGCAGGATAATTTTAGAACGGAGTGAAGGAACTATTGGTGAGATTTCAGGGTTATTAACAAAGGCGGCTAGCGAAGCTATTATGTCTGGGAAGGAATATATCGATCAAGAAGTACTAGAACGTACTAACTATCATTCACCTAGTGAGCGGCGTAGACTTTATGAAAGTATGGTACATTGATGAAGAAGAAGTGGCCGTTGCATCCCAAAGTTTATAAATACCAACTTTTGTATAATTGGGTTGAGAAATTAGCAGAAACTTATGGAGTTAGTTATCAAAGTTTTTGCAGAAACGTACTAAAGCTCACAACAGAAGAAATAAAGGATTTAAGAACCTGTCTTCCCTAATGGTGCGGTTATTATTTTATCTGAAGGCACGGGTGTACCAATAGAAGATTTAGAAACAAGATATTTGGACAATATTTATAAAATGTTGCTAAAAGAGCTTGATGAAATGATGAATGATGGAATAACTCGTGATGAGATGTTACGATTAGCAGGGAATTGTACACCAAGTAGTGATGACTGATGTCCATAAAAGGGTAGTCAGCATTTCTGGACAAGCATAATTTAGGGACGGGTTTTAGAGACGGGTATGGGATGGTAAATGTTGAATCCAGTGTGGAGTCTATAAAACGGCCGGTTTTTAGACAATGAGTATTGATAAATGTATTGCAATAATTTATTAAAATGGTATACTAAGATAAATGGTAAATTAGTCAAATAAACACTTGAGTTTAAATTATGCAAAAATTAATAACAAGTATGGATCAGCATGGT
>NZ_SCFA01000082.1 GCF_004210275.1 Rickettsiales endosymbiont of Peranema trichophorum | reverse complement strand
TACGGGAACATCTGGAGCAAGTGAACTTGACACATCTACGGGAGATGGATGGTGCACCGTTTGGATTGGTGCAGCCATACTTGAGGTCTATCAATATTTTGGAAATACTGCAACTTTTAATTTAGAAAATAGAGAGCTGTAGATTTTTTTATTGATAAAAGGATATTATTCTGCTGTAATAAATTCGAAATATTTATAGTTCAGATCAATACAACATTTTAGACATGTTATTACGCACTTTTTTTATCAAGTTAGGGGTAGGCTACAGGCTATATTTCTCTGTTGGTGGAGCGCTTGAGGGGGTCCAGGGTGACACTACAGCATCTTTACCGTTGTTGTACGATCTGCAAGGAGATATTGACAACGGGCTAGTGCGCTTAGTGCAAATCGACTCCAAAATAAAAAAGTTACATAAGATAGGGACATGAAAAAGACAAATCATCCAAAGCAATACGGGTATGCTAGTTACATACAAGACAGGAAGGTTCAGCATGAACACAACTCAATTCTACCACCACCTGCAATACTTGAAAGCTATGAGGAGGTTTCCCCTGGTACAGTAGAAAAGCTACTGGATCTTGCAACGATAGAGCAGAAACACAGGCATCTTCTTCAGACCAGGTCTTTATATCTTGCGTCTTGGACGGCAAGATTAGGTCAGCTTTGTGGTGTGGCGATATCGTTTGGAGTATTGTACACTTCTTATGCCCTGGTGTTAAGGAGTGAGGCGCTGATCGGCGGATTAGTTGTGTTATCTGGGTTTTGTTTTTTGTCCATAACTGCATTGTTATCGCATAGAACGAGGGGGGCGAAGAGGGGTGGTGGCAAGTTTCATCACAAGGGAGCTCACAAGGGTGGTCAGAAGCATCATCATCAGGAAAGATGAGCTATACCAAGTTTCAGATTAAATCAGGCAAATGGATTTGAGGATGAGGCTGCGTAAGCGTATTGAAATACCTGCGCAGAGCCGAGTTTCACAAAATCCGTTTTGAATCATTTAAAAATGAAAATTGGTATTATTTGTCACTTAATGAGACCTCTGCGTGAATGACTCTCACTTAGACACTTGAAGTGGTGTTCTCACGCTATAGGTATGGGGCCTTCACATACAGAGGTACAGGCTTCACCCAATCCATTCCACCAACTATCAGCTTGTTAATCGCAGAAATCCCTACTAACTCCGCATTTGGAACAATCGGCTCCTCAACATGCACATTCCCAACTAACTTCCCCTCCTCCATAAGTTGTTCAAGCTCACCAGGCTCAAACATCCTGGGTGCTCCAGTCGGTACTCGATCGTGAAACCCTTGTACATATATGTTATTTCCACCTCCATCCAATAACACATATATCGTCCCATTATCTCTCACAACCGACTCAAAACAACTCACTCCAATAACCGGCTTTCGTATCACCATCGATAATGCATTCGCTACCGCTATGCCAACTCTAATACCAGTAAAACTACCGGGACCTACACTCAGTGCAATGTAGTCCAAATCTTGATACCTATTATAGTGACTCCCCAATACATCTTCAATAAGCGGTAACAATCGCTCCGCTTGCTGATTATGTCTTTCCTCAGCACGATAGCCAACAAGCTCATTGCCCCTAAAAAGACCCACAGAGCACTTGCCCATACAAGTGTCAAAGCTTAATAGTAGTGAGGATTCTACCAGTGATGAACTCATAATGCCCAATCTCACCAACTCCAACAAACAAAACGTACCAAACTGTGACAAAAAATCTCCAATCTAATAGACCGATAAATTCACGTCTAACCCTTCAATTCATCCCAAAAGTGTTTAACCTTGGTAAAGAAACTGTTACTTTCCGGGTGTGATTCAGTACCAGTCTCTTTCTCAAATTCCTCAAGTAACTCCCGTTGCCGTTTTGTAAGCTTCACAGGAATCTCTACAACAATCTTAATAATAAGATCACCAAAAACGCTGCTCTTTAACTTCGGCATACCTTTGCCCTTCAACCTAAACTGAGTACCACTCTGCGTACCCGCAGGAATAGTAACCTTTGCAGACATCCCATCAATCGTCGGAACATCAATACTACCACCTAGCGACGCAGTGGTGATCTTTAAAGGAACACTACAGTATATGTTGATTCCATCACGCTCAAACAACTTGTGTGGCTTAATACCAATAAAGATGTACAAATCACCAGCAGGACCATTCCTAAAACCTGCCTCACCCTCACCTGCAATTCTAATCCTTGTACCATCGTCTACACCAGCCGGAATAGAGACAGAAATACTCCTCTCTTTCGCTACTCTACCAGCACCACTACAGCTGGTACACGGCTCTTTTATAATCTTTCCAACACCAGAACACGCATGACATGTACGCTCCACCGTAAAAAAACCCTGCTGCGTTCGTATCTTACCAGAGCCTCTACATGTAGTGCACTCAACCGGCGGTACTTTACTGCCCTGGCCACCACACGCCTCACACTTTACAGGAGCAGTAAACTGTACGGTATGCTTCACACCCTTGTAAGCTTCCTCCAAGCCTATAGTGAGATCATATTTTAGATCCGTTCCTCTTCCTATATCCTGCTTTCTGTCCTTCTGCCTACCCCCCATAAAGTCACTAAAAATGCCACCAAAGATATCCGAAATATCATCAAAGTCCCCGTGCATTCCAAATCCACCCGCATTTCCTCCAGGCGCCCCCCCCTGTTGAAATGCAGAGTGGCCAAACCGATCATATGCCGCTCTTTTTTGCTCATCCTTTAACACTTCATAAGCTTCCGTCACTTCTTTAAACTTTTTCTCCGCATCCTTATTGCCCTGATTCCGATCAGGGTGGTATTGCATGGCAAGCTTTCTGTATGCACTTTTGATTTCGTCTTTGTTAGCACTCTTTGATACACCAAGTGTAGTGTAATAGTCGCCTTTACTCATGGAGCGTAATATGTCAAAGTTAATATTGCTTTGTTGATAAATAGGTAGCAAACTTTTACCAATCAAGACACAAGTATAACAATTGTTCAAAGAAATCAAAATAAGAAAGTGTTAACTTTAAATCTTTTACAACAACATGACACACAAATGGCTCACAAAACATTCTAAAGCGAAGCTAAATCTTTTCCTTCACATCATCGGTAGAAAAAACAATGGGCTCCATCTCATTGAAAGTTTTTTTGTGCTACTACACGAACTATACGACATCATCAAGGTAAGAAATAGCAACTCCAGTCAATGCACTGTAGTTGGACAAAACATACATGGCAAAAATATCGCGATCACTACACTAGAAGCTATGCAACACTTCGCACCAAGCATGTCTGTCGAAATCGAGATACAAAAACAGATTCCTATAGGAGCAGGACTCGGTGGTGGCTCATCAAATGCAGCCACTCTCATGATACTACTAAATCAGTTGTGGAATCTCAATTTAACAGTCCCACAGTTGCAGCAAATCGCAACGTCAATAGGAGCAGATGTACCCTTTTTCTTACACCAAGATAATGCCTTTGTAAGCAATACAGGAGAAACCATCACACACTGTCAAATAGGCATATCATCCCATATGCTCGTCGTATATCCTATGTTCCCTATCAGCACAAAAGATGTGTACCAAATAAGCGTCCAAAGCTTTCGTCAACCATTATCGCAACTTTCTAAGGTAAATCTCATAGAAGCAATAGTTAGAGGACAAAACGATCTCCAACAAGCTGCAATACGTTTAGAACCACAACTCACAGACCTTATAGACTACATGTCAAAACAAGAAGGTGTAATCACCACGAGCATGTCCGGCAGCGGTAGCGCTTGCTTCTCCTCATTTCAAAACAAAGAAAAAGCAACCCTTGCCTTGCAGCGCTTAAGGAACAAGTACCCACGTTTTTTTCTACACTATGAGGAAATCAGCATTTGAGATGTCACAGTCCAGAATCCCTGATCACTCCTGATTCTCATCTTTCGCTTTGTTATATAAAGAAAGTAACTCGTGATGATTCTTGACCTGTATCTCCTTCAAAGCTTCATCAGAACCTATATATATAGGTATGCAACCACTCCTTCTCGCACACTCAACATCTACCATGCTGTCCCCAACAAACCAAACATCAGCCGGATTTTGAATACGCAACAACTCCATCGTCTTGATGGCCGGAAGAGGAGAAGGCTTGTCCTCCCTAACATCCCCTGAACCCATGATGCTATCAAAGTAATTGTACCATCTCAAATACTTCATCTCCTCATCCAAAAGGATGCGCTGCTTGTTACTCACTATCGCAATCAATCTCTGATCCCTATTGAGCTGCTCTAAAAAAGTCACCGCACCTTCAAGCGGCTCAACACGACCATCTTGCAACATCTGATAGTGATAGTAAAAACGAGCAGAAGCCTCTATATAACGGTCACCAAAAACTTCCGGAAAAACATCCTTCCAAGATCTCGAATTTGAGAAGTACTGGACTTCAAAATCAGTACCTTTAAATTCTTTCCATACCCTTTTTAGCGTTTCCGTAATCAAATCAAGCGTATTTACTAACGTATTATCCCAATCAAATATTACGGCTTTAGGATACTGTAACTTCATCTACTTTTTACCTTAACGTGTTGATAGATATCCACATGTATAGCACTTGAAAATAAAAATTAAAAGAGAATAGCATTTAGTATTGTACATTGCCTAGCACCGCGATAAGCTATATTTATAACAGTGCATTAATCGGGGGAAAAAATGTCTGAAGGAATTGACCAAGATCCATTATTCGTAGGGCTAACTAGGCCACCTATGCTGTTCGGAGCAAGCTATACCTTTACGCTCCTTAACGGAATGTCTTGCATGATGGCATACGTCATTACCACAAGCTTCAAATATCTAGCGCTCATGTTCCCCATACACATGGTGGGATATTACATATGCTCCAAAGAACCACTTTTTATAGAACTATTGCGTGTCAAAGCACAAAAGTGCTCCGTGTGTAGAAATAGATTCTATCATGGGGCAAATTCTTATGACCAATATTAAAATTTGCCCATGTTAAAGTTTTTTAAAACATATGCAGAAAGAGAACGTATAGCACGATCCGAACATCGTAGCTGCGGCTTTATGCCATACCTCACACATTGGAACGCCAATACCTTAATCACAAAAGATGACGAACTATTACAGGTCATTAAAGTAGGAGGGTTCTCTTTTGAAACAGCAGATGACGAAGACCTAGACATCAAAAAAATGATTCGTAATCAGCTTTTCAAAGGAATGGCAGCCGGTAACCTAGGCCTATACTTTCACATAATAAGGCAAAGACATCAAGTATATCCAGACGACTATGCCAGCGTAGATATGCCCGATGGCTTCGCACTGTATTTGGACCAAAAATGGTTCGAAAAAAACAAAAATAAGAATGCATTCGTCAATAAATTATATATTTCGGTCGTTAGAAAAGCTCCAGGGGCCTTAAGCATCGATATCATCGGAAATGTTGCTCAAAAAATTTTTCAGGATGGGGGTAAGGATGCATGGGCCAGTGAAATGCAAGAAGCATATGAGCAACTCGAGGAAGCTACTGCAAGGGTTATAAATACCCTCAGAGAATACAGCCCCAGAACCCTTTCTCTCGTTGAAACACCCAATGGCACATACTCCGAAATATGCGAATTTCTATACAGCATAGTAAATTGCTGTGGAGAAAGTAGAATACTGTATCCATCTGGCAATATCGCAGAGCAGCTCAATACACATCGACTCTACTTTGGCAAAAAGGCTATAGAAGCAAAAGCACCAGACGGTAACAGCAAATTCGCAGGAATCGTAAGCATTAAAGAATACGGCCCCAAAACCTGGGCTGGCTTGATGGACGGCTTTTTAAAGATGCCATTTGAATTTATTGTAACTCAATCTTTTGAGTTCAGTAATAGACAAGTCGCAATTAATAAAATGCAACTTCAACAAAATAGGATGATTCAATCAGAAGATAAAGCCGTATCGCAAGTCGTTGAAATATCTGAAGCCTTGGACAAAGCAATGAGCGGCGAAATATCATTCGGTAGCCACCATATCTCCGTCATGTGCATTGCAGACAGCATAAAAGAGCTTGAAAACATTCTGTCATTAGCAGCAGTTGAGCTTACAAATACTGGTGGCATAGGAATCAGAGAAACCGTTAACATGGAACCAGCATTTTGGGGACAGTTACCATGCAACTACGATTTTGTGGTCAGAAAAGCAACTATAAACACGTTGAATCTCGCCGCCTTCAATTCTTTACATAACTATCCATCAGGCAAGCAAAAAGGTAACCTATGGGGAGATGCAGTCACCGTGCTAGATACAACATCCGGTACACCCTATTATTTTAATTTTCATCTCAGAGATGTAGGACACACCACAATTATAGGACCTACCGGTACCGGTAAAACAGTGATGATGAATTTCTTATGCGCACAGGCACAAAAGTTCAAATGCCGCCTGTTCTTTTTCGACAAAGATAGAGGCGCAGAAATCTTCCTGCGTGCCTTAAATGGAAAATACACCATCATTGATCCAGGAAAACCTTGTAGATTCAACCCACTGCTCCTACCAGATAACGGCGACAACAGAACATTTCTACTTGATTGGATGAAGCAGCTTGTATCAGTCAATGGAGAAGCCATAACATCGGAAGATATGAGCCTCATTAATGATGCCATCTCCGGTAACTACAAACTTGATAAAAAAGATCGCAAATTACGAAACATCGCACCGTTCTTGGGTATAGGTGGACCAGGAACACTAGCAGGTAGAATATCTATGTGGCATGGTGACGGATCTCATGCAAACATTTTTGATAACGATGAAGACATGATAGATTTTTCCAGAGCTACCGTTTTCGGATTTGAAATGGCAGAACTTCTAAAAGACAAAGCAAGCCTCGGACCCGTCTTATCATACGTCTTCCATCGCATCAACATCTCCCTCGATGGTACACCTAGCATGATCGTACTAGACGAAGCTTGGGCATTGATAGATAATCCAATATTTGCTCCTAAAATTAAAGATTGGCTTAAAGTTTTAAGGAAACTAAACACTTTTATGGTCTTCGCAACACAAAGCGTTGAAGACGCAAGTAAAAGTAGTATAAGCGATACCCTCATACAACAAACAGCGACACAGATCTTTCTACCTAATCTAAAGGCTACAGAGCTGTATCGCAAAGCTTTCATGTTGAGTGAACGCGAGTACACCCTCATTAAAACTACAGATCCAGGAAGCAGATATTTTCTAATCAAACAAGGTAATGATGCGATAGTCGCCAAGATAGATCTCTCTGGAATGGAAGATGCCGTCAATATCCTCTCCGGTAGAGCTGAAACAGTCGTTATATTAGATGAAGTACGAAATCAATATGGCGACGATCCAAAAGTCTGGCTTCCAATGTTTCAACAACGGATCAAGGAGAGGAAAGCATGAGTCTCTGGAACTGTAGCAAGAGACATATCAGTTATCTCTACAGTACACTTCTAATACTAATCTTCTTCCTACTGGCATTGACCTCATCAGCACTCGCTTTTGACACGGCCAATGACTTTGAAAGAAAGATAAGCAGCGAAGAGCCTGCATATAAAAACACTGGCTCACTCTCCCTTTGTTTCCCAGACGGTCAAGTGATGGCACCTTGGGAGTATCTTGATTTCAATAATACTTACATTCCACCCGTACTTAACAAAGATACCGTATACCAATCACAACAAAGCAACACCAGTAATCCCACAGCTGGAATCATTGCTAGTAGTACGGTAAGAGCTGCAGTATACATGCAGTTGATTAAAAGCGGAGCTAGCATATTTGTAATACTGGCACTGGGAGCAGAATATCTCGTAATGATAGATGCCTGCAGTAACTCCTATATACTAGCACCACACGAATACGTTAACAGAGATCTGCTCAACAACTGGAGTGCAGAAAATTATAAACAGTATGACAGATCATGTGCAAACCCTCAGTATAAAGCCGGTACCAGCACGGATCCATACGACCCAAGCACACAAGTCAAAGGTTATTTTACCCAATCAGAAATACCCTTTTACTACTCGTGTGATCCAACATATGACCCTACCACGGGTAATACAGTTACTGGAGATCAAATAGGTCAAGTATGGGGATATGACGGAGCCGCATCAGATTACTGTACCAATGGACTCACCAAGAGATACCAAGATCAATTAAAAGTCAAGGTAGGACAAGTACGCGTAGAACATTCAGGACGTGGATTGTGGAACAAGCACAGCAGATGTACAACTCATGATGGAGTAGATCTAAAAGCAGGCGAAGCCAAGTGGCTTGGACCTCACTACATGTACGCATACTACAGATTTAATAGATCAATAGGCAGAATACAGATATGTGTCAGTAGCGTCTATACATTGTTTCCTATTAGAATCGGATGTAGTTACGTCCCTCCACCTAAAGAAGATAAATTTCACGACGAAATACTAGAGCAGTACGTATCCGGAACACGCTGTGGATACTTTTTAGGTAGCAGGGATGACTTAAACAATCTAGGCGTATCACTACACTTTCGAACGATCAACGACATCTCAAGCAATGGTCCAATTAAAGAATTCTTGAAAAGTGACTTTCATATCACCAGCACAGTCGTTGGTTGCATAAAAGATCTCCTCATTAAAGTGCTTGTTAAGCCCACAAGCTCAGGCGATCAAGCTGGCTTCTTTGAAATTGTACAAAACAGATTTTTTGGCATCGTTACTATTGTATTAGGCCTGTATATATCCTTAATTGGTATCAAAATCATGATCTCCTCACATCCTCCAGGCCGTGGTGAGATCAGTATGTTCCTACTCAAGATGGCCCTCGTCATATATTTCACAATGCCATCCACACAAAACCCCTGGTATCAAAACGATTCCCAGGGCACAAAGGGACTCTTCCCATCACTTATCTTTGCAGCAGACGAAATAGCACAGTTTTTTATGGAAGCACAAAATGAAAATGATCCGTTAAGTCTGTGCTATTACGAGTATCTTGAAGAACCTTTGCTCACAGAAAGGGAAATAGAACCATTAGCTCCTGGAGATAAGAGTACACTAGGATACAACGGTAAGGTGAAGCTGACTGTCTGGGACTTAGTAGATTGTAAGCTTATTAACTACTTGAATCTAGGCTCACGGAAATACTCCAGCTCTGGTATCATAGGCTTTTGGCTAGTCGCAGCTTTCCTAGGAGCAGGTAGTGGGTTCATAGTTGCAATAGCTTCATTTGTCTACCTTTTCATGCTCCTCCTAGTGATATTCAGGTTCACACACATTTTCATTCTGTCCTCATTTGTAATCGCCGTGTTAGTATTGGTATCACCTTTAATCATTTGCTTTTCACTTTTTGAGGCTACAAAGGGTATCTTTCAACAGTGGATGAAATTACTTCTCGCCTACATACTCTACCCCGCATTACTCTTTGCATTTGTTGCACTAATGTTGATGACGTTTGATTCTGTATTTTTCGGAGATCTTGCAGATCGCATCAAAAAAGGAGGTAAAAGCTCGATTGTAGAATACTGCAGAGATGTAGACTCCGTCTTCTGCGTGACCACAGTAATTATGAACGGGGATAATACCAGCAACTTAACGACACAATTCACAGAACAGAAAGACCTCGGTATGACCGGCAATTGGACAGTAATTTCAGGCTCAGTCTTAGGAAAATATATGCTGTGTATACCAAAATTAGCATTATTTGCCGTGTTATTTTACTTTTTGATGTCTTCCATCACTCAATTCATAGCTGTACTAGTTGGTGCGCAGGATATGGGTGGAATGGCACTGGGTAGCGTAAACGCAGTCAGCGCAATGAAAATGGCTGGAGGAGCTGTTGCTGGAGCTGGCAAATTAGGATTATCAGCCATCAAGAGCATGGGTAACCCTGCAGGAGGCCAACAAGGTAAAAACAAAGATGACTAGAAAGCATAGTGCTCAATACCTTATCGCACATCTGGCTTTCCTATGTTTCGTCACAGCACTGCTGACATTCATACCATCCAACACGCTTAAAGCCAGCGTATATGGTAACGAGTGCATCTTTGCATGGGAGTTTGGAGATACAGAACGACAAGCATTGAGCGTAGGACCAATAGGAGCAGCCTGTGTCGCACTCTGCGCTGGTGAGTGCAGCATTTTTGAGCGAGAAGGTCCTAAGGGAGAGCTAAACCAGGACAAAATTGACCTTTGCATCACCGAGTGTCAGCACGGCAACAAATTTAGCAGCAGATTTAGGCAGCTTGACAGCGATCCAAGAGCCCCCAGCTCCTTTGTGTGGCAAGATCCTATATCAACTAGATCCGCATGCAGCTTAAATTCACAAGATCCAAAATCCCCATTATACAACATGTATGACAGTGGATTTAAAGTATCAACCGGAGACACAGTAGACGTCACACTCATTCAACCATCAGGAGATAGTCCATCAGAAGTCTATATGTGCGGAATAAAAAGCTATAAAGCAGACCCCATCATATACTCATTCAGCGATACCTTTTGGGAAGATAGGCAAAATCAGTGGGATCCATCCATGGGCGCTCTTCCTACGGAATGGAGCGCTAGAAACCCATCTTTCACCGATACCGGTATTAGTATTAAAGATGGCGACGCATTAACGATCACATATAGAGGTAGGTTCCTTTTTGTACCAACACACATGCCCTCATGCCACCCTCCATTCACAATAGAAGATCAAAGCGTCCCTAAAAACAGGGTGCCAGATCCGTCTTGCGATGCTATTCCAGAAGACGATCATTTGGATACCTCACTGGGCGAAATTATGGGAGGTTACCTCAAGGTTATCCAAATCGATCCAAAAACGATCCAAATACAACCAGGGAGCGATCCAAACACGGTATCTAACTATAATAAAAGCTATGCTTTCTATGGGTTAGAAGGTAGAAAATGGATGGAAAATAGGGAGTTAATCGACATAGATGGTTTCACGTTCAACAACGTTCCAGAGCCAACCGTACGCTTCACAGGATACGTCTCCGGAATGCCTACGCGACAACTTTTAAAAATTCGACACTATGACACAAGTAAAAAATCAGACGACCCAAGCGGTTGGTTCGACAACCTAGGCTGGAAAAGTGTAGAAGTCAACTGGAAGGGCTGTAGACAAACAAATGGGCAAGGTTTACAGTACGCAATCATAAGTGGTTCCGAACAAGACGGGCACATAATATATAACTACAGTACAGCAGATTGGCAGGCTCTAAATTTCTCAAATCTCCCAGGGGGCCTATACAGATCCGTTATACAAGTCAAAGAAAGTACAGATAATTCAGAACATAGAGAATTATTTTTTCGTGTTCAGCCATTTCCATCTGCACCACCTAACTTTGACATCGCTGATACTCATGGTAGTTACCATATTTCCCTGTATAAGAAGTCTAAGACATCTTTGGTCAGTGGATTTGTACAAAACGTCATACACTCCATCAAAGCCTATATGTTCGGTAAAGACGACCAACCAGGTATTGTACATATGGTCTTTAACGATATGACAGACCAAATGCTTGGTACAATCCAAGCACTACTGGTATTTTACATTGCCTATACCGGATTATGCTTTACCCTGGGAATATCACAAATTACGCAACAAGAAGCAGTTATACGGTTACTTAAAATTATCATTGTGCTACAATTAATCAGCAAGGGTAGTTGGGATTTTTTTAACACATACCTACTCAACTTGTTTATCAACGGCTCTCTGGATCTCATAGCAATGATAGCTGCAGATCAATCTGTCTCCTTCTCATCCGACTTTAAGTTAACTCCTGGAGCGATCGCACAAGATCCATATGTCGTATTTAGAATACTGGATGAGCCTCTAAGACAAATATTTACCAGAGAAGTTTGGCTGAAATTGTTGGCATTTTCACTATCCAGCTTCGCATTGTTTATTCCAGGTGTTACCTTAATACTCGCAGTGCTCATATATGCACTCACAATTTGTAAAGTCATACTCATCTACATGCTCTCATTGGTAGGCACAGGCCTCTTGCTAATCATTGCCCCCTTTTTTATTTCAATGCTCCTGTTTCACTATACAAAAGAAATGTTTGAAGGATGGCTCAAAGAACTCTTATCGCTGACTCTGCAGCCGCTCCTTGTCTTCGGCATGTTAAGAATTATGAATACACTACTATTTGTTGGACTAAAAGTTGCGCTGGGATTCACAATATGCAAAACATGCTTAATCGACATTTCGTTTATAGGCTATAACAAATGCCTTGTATACACTTGGACCATGATCTCAATGCTACACCAACCAGAATCAAATTTCCTAGGAGTTAGCATCGGGACAATAGGTCTAGTCTTTTATTTCCTCATAATATCCCAGGGCGCCTACGTCTTGTGTCAGTACTGCACACAATTGGGCCAGCTGATAGCAACAAGCAACTTTGTTGGAATGGAAGTAGGAGGTGCAGCTAAACGTTTCAATCCTGCAAATGTAGCAATGGATTCTGTCAGTCAACTTACCGGCGGTATTGACGACGCATCCATACCAATCGGACTTGATACTGCAACAAAGAACCGACGCATTAAGATCGCTAGAAAATTCACCACACGCTCCAACAACGAGTCTCAAGATCCAGATGGCTCATAAAATTTACGCCAATCAGACAATTCAAACGATCAATAAAAGCTATTAGACCTCTTGCATAACTCATAAATGAGTGAGGAATTTTTAGGAAAAATGCAGGTGAGCACCGCAGCATATCCTATATATGTGAGGAGCGCAGACAAATTTTGACGACAAAATAACCACTCAGAATGAGTTAGGCAAGAGGTCTATT
>NZ_SCFA01000094.1 GCF_004210275.1 Rickettsiales endosymbiont of Peranema trichophorum | reverse complement strand
GGTTCTCAAACTGCTGGAAGAAACGAAGCAAGCAGTATCGCTTGATGCGATCAAGGAATGGTACAATGGTTATCAAACAGGGAGGCATGTATTGTACAATCCCTGGTCGATAATAAAGTGTTTAAAGAACCATGGGAAGTTAGAGACCTACTGGGTCAAGACATCAGGGAACGAGTTGATAGAAGAGCTCTTAAAGGATGCAAAGCCAGAAGTTAGGAAGGAATTTGAGGAGTTGTTGCAGGGCAAGGTAATAACACAAGTACTGTCTGAGAATTTGGTGTTTCCCGACATAAAGAAGAAGCCGGAGGCTTTATGGAGCCTGTTACTGTATGCAGGATATCTGAAGGTGCTAAGTAGCAAGTTTATGGAGTATCATCTTGTATGTGAGATATCTGTACCGAACAAGGAAGTTGGAGGAGTATATAGTCAAATAGTATCTGAATGGTTTAGCGAGGCAGGAAGCATAGACTCATACAACAGCTTTGTAAGAAGCTTGATGGACGGAGATATGGAGAGATTTGAGATGTACATCACAAGCTACATAATGCAAAGCGGTAGCTACTTTGACTTTAATAAGAACACACCTGAGCGAGTGTTTCACGTGTTTATATTGGGCCTAGTAGTAGGATTGAGAGGAGAGTACTACATACGCTCTAATCAAGAATCAGGGCTTGGAAGGTTTGATGTAGTGATGTTGCCAAAGGAGAGTGGGAGAGCTGGTATCTTGCTGGAGTTCAAGGCAACAGATGATTCGAAGAAGCTGAAGGCAAAGGCGCAAGAAGGGTTGAAGCAGGTAAAAGATAATCAATATCTGGAGCTATTTAGACAGAACGGAGTGAAGGAAGTACTGGCGATAGGGTTGGCGTTTTGTGGGAAGCAACTGTGTTTGGTGAGTGAGAGGTTTTAATGATGTATTGGAGCTGGGGGGAATTTGTGACATGTATGTATTTTATAATATGATTGAAAAATTTCAGTTGCGTTAAGAATTGTCTTATAGTAGTGCTGTGGTAATAGATATTCACGACCAACAAAGCAAGAATGGATCATTGGGGTTTGTGTTGTCAAGTTCCTGACATTGGTTTGGTCGGGGCTAATGGCAGTCTGGTTGATGGTAATACAGCAGGTGTATGTTACGAGGAAGAAGGTGAGAGGATAGGGGCTATTAGGACTGCTGTTGAGGCTTTGTGGGTCACCAATGGTCATGCGTTTTACAAGCTACATTTAATGGAAGAAGAGATTAACTTACTCTCTGCCTTAGAGATTCAGAAATTTAGCAACGAGGTAGTATACTTATCTGGTCTGGAGGCTATTGATTGGGCTACGGTATCTTTTTTTAGTGACATACTAAATGTAAAGGAGGGGTATAGCTACAGGTTATTAGAACTCATCAGAGTTGTGACAAGAAATATAGTAGACGTGGTTGAGGGGAAAGATGCTGAGGTGGTGCTAAGAACGCGAGGTAACTATACGGGTGATGGCTGTGAGTATTGGCACATAGACAAAGAAAGGAATCAGTCTGTAAAGGAGCTTGGTATGGATGACAGTAAGTTATACGCTCATATTGTGTTTTTGATTTCGCTGGTAGGAGAAAGAACGGTATACAGGGATGTTGGAGCTGTTGAGAGAGGTATATTTTATTTATTGGCCAATGAAACGGTTTTTTATTACGGTCATAACTCCACTTGTGTGAGTGGGGATGGTATTACAAAATTATTTGAAGGAGGTGTGAATGAGGTAGCAGAATATGGATATGGGTCTGTACATATCAGCGGTATCAATGGAAGTATTCACAAGGCACCGGATGAGTCGCGTTTTGGTAGAATGACATTAATTATTACGCCTATATTTGATCAACAATAATAACTATGAGAGGGAATTATGGCATTAAATGAGAAGCTGGAGAAAGTGAAAGAATGTTTAGCACAGGTAAGAAAGACAGCTGACTGTGAGAATTTTCTTAATCGCAAAGGAGCTGAAGGTGCAGAGAGAGTGTTAGATGAGTATTTGAGAAAAGTGAGTGGGAATAGGAGTTGGTTGGAGAAAGATGAGAGGTTGCTAGAGGGTAAGATCAAAGATTTAGATGCTAAAAGGGTAGAAGTGAAGAGTATAAAGGACCAGTTACAAAAAAGTAAGCTAGATGTGGAGAACAAGGAAAAGAGTCACAAGGAGAAGGCATCAGAGAGGGATGCTGCGAAGGATAGCTATGATAAGATGCATAAGGAAAGGGCTGATGCTGAACAGGAGCTTGGTAGTAGAGAATTTAGTGAATCAATACAACATAACAGAGCAATTGAAGCAGCAGAAAAAGGGACTCCATGGTATGAGATCAATGATTTGGATGATTTAGTTCGTGAGCGGGACGACGTAGTGAATGGTAATCCTAGGAAGTCTTGGAAGTCCTGTTATTGTGGGGACCAACGTAGAGCGTATACTGATAATAAGCTGACTGAGCAATTGAATAAGAAGATAGCGGCGTTTGAATTGCATAAGACGTATAAATTGAATACTGCTGCGGCTAGGGACACTTTAAATGAGAAGGAATCTAAGTTGAAGAATGAGAAGAGTATTTTTGACAGCAAGGTGAATGAATTTGATGCAATAAAAGGAGAACTATCAAAAGCAGAGAAGTCCCATGTTTTGTTGGAAGGTCAGTTAGGGAGCATGAATGGGGATGTGAAGCGTTTGGAATCTGAAATAGCAAAGCTGGATACATTGAAGGAAGAGGCTGAGGTTTATCTGATGCGTACAATGTTGGATCAGTACATAGAAGAACAGGAGCAGTACTATAATGCTATTAATGATGCTCTCGATGCTGATGATTATGGTGATTATCAACAGGATCAACATCAAGTGGATGAACAGCACTGATTGTTGGTGAACGTGTATGGCATGGGAGCTATCGCTGATAGATCTGATATATGATCATGAGTATTATTGTCAGTTGGACAGTTCTGCATGCCATCTTAGTTGGGAGGAAGGTCTAAATTATTTCAAGGAGCAGGGCGTCAAAGCATGTACAGCGCCGAATGAGGTTTTTACCAAGGATCCCAAGCTATTATATAGTAGTGATACTAGTGGCTACAAGAAATGTGAGTTAGGTAAGTGGAACAGAGAGATACAGATACGTGATGCGAAGGATTTCACCATAGCATACCTCAAGAGTGGTGTAAAAGCGGAGAGGTTGTATAAGGAGGGGCTACTTGTTCAAAATATATGGAAACTATCGACTTTTGCTTCTGGGGCACTTGAGAGTGCTCTTCGGGTTGTTGGTCCGATCAAAGTATTGAAAGACCCGATATTAGAAGCTCTTGCGGAGAACGGTGAATATCAAGTCAAGGAAGAGACTATCAAGTTTGTTGAGGGTGACCTCAACAGACAACTTAAAAGAACTGGCTGTCAAAAGAAGAGTTGTGATGGTGAGCTTAAGTTTTTGACGAAGTTAGTTTGTGAGCGTTTTAGTGGAGGGGACGTAGTTCAACATGGGAACTATCTGCTAGATTTAGCAACTGCAGGTGGGCTTGATAAGCATGCACAGCATGTGATTGTTGAAGGATTTGGGAAGCAAGAATGTAGTAAGTCAGCATACGATGTACTCAGCAAACACCTGGACAAGCAGTTGAAGGTGAGCAAGTGCGCTAAGCAGTCGTGTGATCCAGATATCTTGATTATGTCGCACTATATTAATCAATATAGCAAAGAAGTTAAAGAAATTGACAAATTTATTAACTTTTTGACACAAGAAGGTTTAGATGTAGAAACTAAGGAGTCTGCATTTAATCAGATTAGAAAAGATGTGAAGTACATTAGTGCTGAGAAGTGGGATAGTTTCACAAGGCTGTTGAAGGTGGACAGTAAAGACATAGTAGCAAAGAGTTATTTGGAAGCTTACAAGGTTAGTGGATATGTAATAGGTTTTGAGCATTTAGTTTACATAGAGAAGCTTTTAGATATTCCGGACTATAGAAAGGATGCAGCAGGGGTTTTTGGTGGGTCTGCTGAGAGGGAGATCAGAAATGCTGGGCCTCGTACTGATTTTAGCAAAATAGAGGGAGTGTTAGACAAGCTGTTTGAGAAGATAGGGTTACAAAGTAATGAACTGCCGAAGAAGGTAATTAGTGGGATTTTTGATTATTATAGCAAGGATCAAGGGCACTTTACAAAACAGATAGTAAATATAGTTGCGGAAGTTAAGGAGATAGAGACTGGTTTATTGATGAAGTTAGAGAAGGTACTGCTGAAGATACCGAATAAGGAAGCTGCTGCATTTGTGGCGACAAGATTAAGCGATCATCACTTAGAATTTAGCACTGAGGAACTAGAGTACTTTATAAAGCTTGCGAGCGACAATCAAGGGCATAGGTTATGCGCAATCAACTTTTTGTACGGTGTAATTGATAAAGTACCCGTGGCCTTACAGAAGGAAGTGTTTACAGGGCTTCTGAAAGGAGTGAGTACTGACGAAGAGCTTAGGAGGTTAAAAGGTGTTAGCGAGCATTTGAGTATTGATGGGAAGCAGAAGCGCTTACTTGCTTTGAAAGAAGACATAATCAGTAGTGGGAGTGATCTAGGAGCCCTTGAAGCTGCGGCGAGAGACGAAGATAATTTCGATTATGTGGTAGTGTTTTTAAGAGGATTGTTGTGGACACAAGACGAGTCTGCTTTGGAGTCGTTCCGGGAGTTAAGGAAAGTACTAGAACAGCATCGTTGGATAGAGTGGAGTAGTTCTGAGAAGGGGTTACTGGGGTTAGTAGATGATGTTGGGTTAAGCGATGAGAAGTTAATTAATAGCAAAAGATTGAAAATTGGTAATAGCGTTTTTCTATTAAAAAATTGGCAATATAAGGATTTTGAAGAGCATTTAGCAGGAGTAAATGAAGTAGCTGAGAGTTTAGAGCAGATAGTGTTTAAGTTTGACAGCTATAAAAGCGTTTTAGAGTTATTAGCATTTATTAAAAAAAACAATGTTAGCTCTAGTGATTTGATGGAGGCTGTAGAGCAATCTGTTAAAAACAAGGAGTTATACGAGATACTATGTAACCTTTTATTAAAGAAACAGCTGTGGTCTGATGTAGTGAGCGGCACTGACAAGAAGGTGTTGGTAAGGAGCTATAATATTTTAGATAAGAAACTGGGGTGGAGTGGGAAGTTACTGTATTCAATACTGAAAGTTGGGAACATTGCTCTTTTGGAGAGGATTGGAGAATATCATGTAAGGGAAACGGACACTGATCGTGATGGAAAGAGTGTTGGTGAAATTATACTTGGTGAGAGTTCTGATAGATGGTTGTGGAGTATTAACAGAATTATTAGTGATAACAGGTTTTTTATACCGAAAGTGCAGTCAGCTATATTACGTGAGATGGTTGTGCTGAATGAAGGGAATGAAGAAATTTTGGAATTATTGGAAGATGGGTATTATGAAGAAAAGTTAAAAGGATTGGAAGTGTTGAGGGAGAGAGGGAAGTTATCGAAAAGTTTGGTAGGTGGAGCTGATGACGTACGTATGAAGCCTCTAGATGATTGGAGGGGAGCAGACTTTATACGATGGAAGGAGGGATTAGGTGGTATTAATGACACTAATATAGTGGAGGCGCTGTATGTGGTCTCTGAGGCTGTTAGGCAAACCTATTTGTCCAAAGTATCTGCGTATCCAAGAGATGTTCAAATAGTTGCGGTGTTGTCGTTATATAAGTCGGAAGGTGGAGGTTTGGCGCAGATTGCGACTGGTGAGGGTAAATCGCTGATCATTGGGATGTTTAATATTCTGAAGATGTTAGAGCACAAGGAATATAAAAGGCAAATTGATATTGTTACGAGTTCTAGGGAATTGGCGATTCGAGATGCGATAGCATTAAGGACATTGTACGACTATTTTGAGATTACGGTATCGCATAACATCAAGGAGAGGGGGACTAGTGCGAACGAAAGATGTTACGAAGCTGATATCGTATACGGTGACGCGATGAACTTTATAGGCGATACGTTGCGTGATATTAGCAAGAACACGAAAATGGGTAGAGGGTTTGATCTTGTTATAGTAGATGAAGTTGACAATCTGTTTGTGGATCAGAGCAACATGAAGATACAGCTTACGTCTACGATCTACGGGATGGAGATGTTGGGTCAGGTACTAGTATATTTGTATGGCCACGCTATTATAGCTGCAGGGAGTTTTGAGCAAAAGGCAGACGGGTGCTATTATAAGCATCCTGTATTGTCGGCGGAAGACAGAGGAATGCTGGAGGATATAGGTAATGGGACAGTACCTGACGATGTGGAAATTGCTCCGATTTATTTAGAAGAGAGTTGCACTCATGCTTTAAGAAAGGGTATTGCAAATTTTACAGAGACACATTTACTGGCTGATGATCAACCTAGAGGTGCTAGGGCTGTAGAGATTCCAACACATTTAGAAGTATTTGCCAGGGAACAGATCAATAATTGGGTAGATTCATTTTTTGGTTCTATTGCTGCTTACCAAAAGGACAGAGAGTATATAGTAATAAGGGATCCAAGTAGTAGTAGTTATAATTTTACGGTAATAGCACCAGTAGATGCTGAGAAGACGGGTGTGATACAATTTAGGCTACAGCTGGCGGATGGCTTACAGCAGTTTTTACAGTTGAAACATGATTTGACTTTGACGGTTGAGAATATTGTGACGACGTTTATGTCGTATTACGGTTTTTTCAGCAAGTATAAAGGGAATATTTATGGTTTAACTGGGACGCTTGGGGATGAATCTGACAGAGAGTACTTAAGAAGTGTGTATGGAGTAAAGCTGATAGTGTTACCGACCTTTATACAGAAGGACTTGGTAGAGTTTGAGCCTGTGATCGTGGAGGGAGAGGAGGAATGGAGGAACGAGATAGTAGATGCTGTAGTTAGGAAAACAGCTGGGAAGAGAGCTGTATTAGTGATTATTGAGACACTGGATAAGATATCGATACTGCATGAGGCCTTAACGTCACGTTATCCTAGACTTCAGGTAGGGATATATGGCAAAGGAGGTGAAAGTGAGAAGGGTATAGTTAGTACTGAGTTGGGTGTGGGTGACGTGATACTTGCATCAAATTTGGCAGGTAGAGGTACGGATTTAAAGTTGAGTCCTACTGTGATGAAGAATGGAGGATTGCATGTAGTGGTTGGCACTTTTCCTAGCCATGTAAGAGTAGAGGAGCAGGCTTATGGTAGGTCTGCAAGGCAAGGGGAGCCTGGTTCTGCGCAGATGATTATAAATACGGAACATATAAGACTGGAGCACGTAGAGGATGCCAAGAAGTATGAATGTCGGACTGACATTGAGTGTCTCAAGAAAATAAGAAGAGAAGACGAGCTCATAAGCTTGACGACGGATAGAGTGTGCAGGCTCCCTATTATGGAGTTGCGGGATAATGCATTTAATTTATTTGTGGAATCTCTCAAGGGGATAAATTCGCCAACTGGGTATAGGATTGTGGTTGGTTTACCGGAGAAGCATGAACCATTTCACATTTACGTATATAAAGAAAGCGGTAAAGTTTTTGTAAAGGCAGTTAAGCAAGATGAGAAAGGAACCATAGAAAAGACGCTTGATGAATCACAGCTGCGAGTTGTTGATCGAAGGGTGACAAATCATATCAAGACGGTATTAATGAACAGTCAGAATGCTGCGTCTAGTTTAAATAGACAAGATTTTGAGCTAATTAATTACGTGTGTGCGGTTGAGGGTTTTACATTCGTTCCAATCATAGTAAAGAGGATAGATTACAAGTTTGATCAGGAGGTAGAGAGAACCACTAGCCCTTGTATCACTAACAAAGTTAATGCTTGGTATTCTCAGAAGAATGCTTATTTACACTGTCTGCACCAAGAAAATAAAGAATACAAGGATTTGGAGAGCGAGGATAAAGCACTGTTGTCTAAGATTGAGCTCAGGAGGAAGTTTGAGTTGTGGCTTAGAGATAGGGAATTGTATAACACTGAGAACGAGATCAAGCAGGCTAGCGAGTACTTTGGAATGTGGCTAAAGAGGAATGATGGGCTTTTTGCATTTAGCTGCGATGTAGAGCTACGTGACGGAGATGAGAATCAAAACATTAGTAGCAGATTAGTGTACAATATCACGCAAATCAGGATGCGTATAAACGAAATTTCTGGGTCGTTAAACGTCAGTTTTGCAAATTTTTCAGAGAATCTATGGCATAAGAAGGAAACTGGTGAATTTTTTGAGAATCCTACGCTTTTGGTGTTAAAAGCCTGGAAGTTGATGGGGCTAGAGACGGGTGAGAAAAGCACAAGAGAAGCACTAAAAGGAAGTCGCGGTGTATTAGCTGGTATGTGGATACATACGTTGATACCTAATACGTGGATAGCTGATACGTGGGCAGCGTTCAGTGCTACTGCAAAGGCAGCATTAAGTTTTTTTAGTTTTGGTCGGAATGATGACACATACATGCCAGCGAGTCCAATAGATAGTGCGATATCGTGTTTGAATAGTGCAAGTGAATTGGAGCCACATTATTCGTGGAGTACGTATAATGCATTAGCATTTGCAAAATTAATGAAAGATGGTCAAGGGATCACGAAACAGAAACAAGCAGCTCAAGCGATGAAGGTCAAGTCTGCTTTTATTACGGATACGGCAAAAGTAATAGAGAGAATAATCAATGCAACAATACCAGTTTACGAAGCCGAGTTGACATTTTTATTAGCAAAGAAATTCATCAATTATGATGATGATATAGCAGTGCAGCATCTAGGTACGATCTTTATCTACCAAGAGATCGTGAAAGCAATGGAGAAGAACATTGAGTTTGTATTACAGACGTCCGGGAAGCAAATGGTGAGGATGGGTCGGCATTTAAGCATTGAGGAGATCACAGCAAATGTAATAGGGAACATTACTGAAGTGGTATCTGCAAAGCTGTCAAATTTGAAGAACTTAGGACAGCACGGACAAGGACTAAGCAACATTACTGTAAACATTACATTTGACAGTTACAAGTATGTGGTAGACCAGATCACAGGGTCTGGAGGGTTGATATTTGAGCTAGAATCATATGGTTTAGAGAAAGAAAGTAAGAATTGGTGGGGTACAGTGGCAGCAGCAGCAATAGGTGTGTTGTCTATTGTAACAGGGTTGTGGATCATGAGTGGGACTGTATTTACTACGGCGTTTGGAGGAGCGTTGGTATTACAGGGTATAGGAGAAATTATTGGTGCATTGATATCAGTTGGAACGGGGAATCCGATAGATTTTGAAGAATTCATGAAATCAAAAGGTATGTCGATAGGCATATCTTTAGCTACAGCAGGGACGTTATACTTTTTAAGTAACATACCTGCAATTGAAGGTGTATTGAACATAGCAGGTAACATGGAGAAATTGTCGAAGCTTGCTGCTAGTAAAACTGTATTTTTGGCGACTTCCTTTGGTGCGCAGGCACTCACAACAGGATTGTCTGCATTAGTGTACAACGGTATGAAGCATGCAGTAGACCAGGGTCATATTGAGAGCGAAGCTAGAGAAGCGGTAGCCAAGCTAATTGCAAGAGATGAAAAGCTGTTGAGGAAGATATTTGCGACAGACTATTTTTGTGAGGACATAGGTAAGCAATCATGTAAAGGTCACCTGGTAGGGCTGCTGGATAGGGCAGTAGATGATGTAATGAGATGGTACTTGGGAAGATTTAATGGAGACGAAGAGAGAGCGTGGCGAGGATACGGCACTGAAGTAGGAGACGGTGTGGTAAATGCAGCGGGTGCGGGTACATTTGGGTTAGGTGCTGTGTGGAGTATTGTTAAAACTGCTGGGAATGTGGTACAGGGTGTTGTAAAGAGTGTAGAATCAGTAGGGAAGATTATAGGGAAGATGCATGAGAAGATAGTCAGTATAAGTAGCATGGGGATGAGCGTATCAGAAATGCTATTCGTACAGATGAAAAAAAGCTTCAAAATGAGCGTAGAGGAGATTGAAGACATTAAGGTAGCATTAAGTCGTCAGCAATTAGTAGTAGGAGGTGAGATATTAGTGGAATGCGATAGGCTCGGAAAGGCCACTCTATCTGCTAGTTTAAGTGGTTATAAGACGAAGTTAGTGAATACTTGTAAGCAAGTATCAAAGATGATGGATATGGGATATGAAAGGAGCTTCAATAAATTCAAGGAGAAGCTAATAAGTAGCATGACGTCAACAAAGATAGGGATTGAGAAGCAAGAATTAGTTAAGCCATTATCAAATGGTATAGGTAGTATTAGCTCTAGTCTTTTGATGGATAGTAAGATAGGAGTGGCGATTAGTGAGAAGCTAAAGAGTAAGTTAGGGATTGAGGATGCTAGCAAGGTAATAGAGCAGCATCAACAAAAGAGTAAGGAAGAAAAAGTAGCTGGTGTTTCTATAGGGAAGGATGTTGGTGTAGCCCAAGATGAGAGTAGAAAAGATACCAAAACGAAAGGGAAGAGTTATATTGTACAGAAGGGAGACACATTATCAAAGATAGCAGAGAAGGAAGGAACGACAGTGGATGAGATACTGTCTGTCAACAAGGACATCAAAGATAGGAATTTAATATATTTGAATCAAAAGCTGGTATTACCTGAAGGTTTTGGAGGTGCTGTATCTGGAAAGACTGGGAAGAATGTTGACACTAGGACAGCACATGAAGTGAAGAGAGGAGAGAGTTTGTGGGACATTTGGAGAGCAGAAGGACTGAAGGCAGGAAGGACATGGGCGGAGTTTAGAGAGGACAATGCACACCTAGCGGATGCAAAAGGTTCACTAGACAAGCTAAAACCAGGAGACAAGGTATACATTGTCTCGAACAAAGCACCAGTAGCAAAAGCGAGTGCTGGAGGCTCAGCTGGAGCATCATCACAAGCTAAACCAGGTGAGACAGGAGGTAGAGTTAAAATACCAACAACTGTAGTGAGTACTACGGATGATACCAGTGCACACACAACAGCATTCGTTAAAACGTTCCAAGCTCAAACAGCCTTAGATCCTGAAACAGAGGCAAAGGCAAAAGAGGAGTTTAACAGAGGTATTGGAATAGTGAGGGCTAACCATGACAAGCAAGTAAAGGAGATAGCGGCAGAGCAAAGAGACTTGGGATTTGCAGGGACAGATGTACATGAGAAGAAGTGGTATGACAATGGTATACAGGTGCCAGATGGAGTGAAGAGTGCGGCATCAAAGACAGTAGAGGTGACATTACATGCAGCAGCGGAGATGTCACATAAACTAATGCAGCTTTTGTCGAAATGTCCTTGGTGTGTGGAATATGGAGTCAGCGCGGTTCGTGTTGCATTGAGTGCACTGGGAGGACCTGCTGCGGTAGGGGCGGTAGCGTTGCAAGAGGTAAGAGCTCAAGCGATTGGGTATGTGATATCGGAGGCATCTGGTGAATACATAGCAGACAAGATAGTGGAGGGAGGCAAAGCGTTATCAGTAGGGTATGGTATAGATGAGAACAAGGCAAGAGACCTAATAGCAGTACAGATAATGTTATCAGGTGCTGTAGCTGGTAAGGCATTGGGAGATGTATTATCAAAAGTACAGGCAAAGGTTGCTAAGCCTAAAGTGTTCTACAAGCTTGACGACAATGCACACTATAAAAAAGACATACCTGAAACAGTAGATAAAATAGGAGATAGATATCCAATCAACGCAAAATGGGCTGGAAAAACTCTCAAATTCGATTCAGCGGAATTTCTAGACAACAAAAGTCCGGAAAATATAGCACGGTATTTAGAGCTTGCCAAGAAATACCCGAATGGTGTATTTTACGATGAGAAGGCATTCGTTGATTTGAAACCGTACAGCAAAATGGAGGTGCAAGTGCCTGGTCTCACTGGGAAATATGCTTATGACGTGACCTTGGCTGATAAGATTGCTCAAAGGCTTGATCCGAGCTTTGTAAGGCCTGAAACTCACACGTGGCATCACCATCAAGATGGCTTGACGATGCTGATGGTACCTAGGGATTTACATAGTGCAATTCCCCATACTGGAGGAGCGGCAATATTACGACAGAGGCCTGGTTGAGACTCTATAGAAATATACGAGACAGATTATTGGCAATAATACAATGAATTATAAAATGAAAAATATAGTAGTGGCAGATAGCAAAAAAAAAATAACGATGATTGACATCAAAAATGTAGAGCTCGAGTTACAAACAAAATTGCCAACAGATTATATAGCTTTTATGCTCAAGCATAATGGTGGACATCCTCTGCGGAATCAATATCCGTTGATTGAGATATTTGACTTTTACAGGTATGGATGGGGAAGTTCGACCATTTCTGATTGTGAGATTGACTGGTTTTATGGAATTTACGATGGAGAGTATAATAATTTTATTGAAGAGAATAAACGTAAAGAAGATGTTGGTATACCTGGTAATCTTGTTAGTATTGGGTGTAGCTCGGTAGGTGATGTAATATGTATTGGGGTAGAGGAGAACAACAGTGGTAAGGTTTATTATTGGGGACATGACTGGGAACGCGGTGAAGAGTATAAAAGCGTTGCTTTGATATCTAACAATTTTAGCGATTTTATAGACAGTCTGTATGGACTGGATATAGAACTATACGAAAGCCGTGAGGGGGGAATCACGGCTAGAAAAGATAAGCTGATACACGATAGATATTCTATTCCTTTTTCGACGGAAGCAAAACGTTACGGTGAAGTAGTGACTGGATTTTTCAGAAGAGCACCGATTGAAGTAGAGGAGTACATTATGGAAGAGACAGAATCTACAAAAGATCTGTTACTGTGGTATGAAGTGAAGTCTGAGGGTAAAAAGTACTGTAGGAAAATAAGTGATGGTCAAGTGGAGGATTATGAACAGGGCAGTCTTACTACTGAAGTTTAGATACTGAAAGATAACATTTACTCTTCTTGACTTGGGGAGGACTGAAGTGACCCCATTGGTCTGGACAAGAAAGTGACACATTTAAGAGAAGAATGGTCAGCTAGTCCATTCGTCAAAAGTCTAGATTTTGAATATCTGTATTAGAGTGCTGGTCTCAATTTCCGTGCGATTTATGTTTTTTGCAAAGGCTTATAGCCAAATGTTGACGTTTGAGGTGCAATATG
>NZ_SCFA01000020.1 GCF_004210275.1 Rickettsiales endosymbiont of Peranema trichophorum | reverse complement strand
AACAGCATACTAAGCATTCTAAAGAATCGCATACTGGAGACATACTACAGAAGGGGGAGATGGTAGCAGAATATAACATACTGGCTAGGAAAAATGTATACGATAACAGAGATAGTATATTTCACGGAAGCAGAAGCGCTACTGCAAGGGAGCGGGATGAGCAAGGTCCCTTGCAGGGGGAGAGTGCTGGTGCTCAACGCGATCGCTAGTGCGTTGTCTACAAAGCCCTACACGTCAGTAACAGAGGTTCATGATCATGCAGGTAGTCCATTGTGTGTGGTGCTGGGGGATCCAGATGGGGAACTAGAAAACCCAGATACAAAGCCCTTTAGTTTTCCCTCTGAGTGTATAAGATAAATACCATGTATCCTGCACTACTAACACAGTATCCAAGTCCCTCGTTCTTTCCTCTGTGCTTTTATAATTCCCAGATATGATTTGCTCTGCAGATACGTGTTCCCCTCAAAGGTTGTGGGTAATAGTTAGGGGGCAGAGACATAGCAGGGAGGCCCTCCAGGTTGGATCTAGTTTATAGTCCTACTATTCTTATACTGAGTATAGAGCTCCCTCAAATTCATTGGCTCTAGAAGTATAGGTGCATATCCGCTTCCTACCGTGATGTTTGCAACCTCTTGCCTCACGAATGGAAACAATAACGTAGCGCAATCCACAAGGAACATCTCTTCTATCACACCTACGTCCCACGCTCCTTCCAACTTAAAGATTCCGCAGTAAGCGACCTCTAACTCAAAGATCTTATCCTTGTCCTTTTCTTCCTTTGCTTCTGCCGTGATAGACTCAAGCTTCAGGGCTAACATCATTTCATACACGTCACTACCTAAATCCCTATAACTTGGATTAAGTTGATAGTTTAGATGTGGTTTCACATTCTTCAGTTGAGACAACTCGTAGCTGCTTTTGACAACGTCAAATTTTACGAATTTATTGTATTGTAAAAGCAATCTAATTGAAATGCGACGCTCTTGCTCTAGTGTCTTTTCTACTTCAGTCATTTTTTTGTTTTACCTCCAAAAATTATCAACGCCAGAGAACTATCATATCTGTTTTCTCAATACAAACTAAATACTTCATTAATGTGAATGTTTTTGCATATTTACTTACTCGAAAGCCCTTCTACCTCAGCCTCCGATAACCCAGTTGCTTCACTGACTTTCTTGACGTCCATGCCCATACCTAGCAGCTGTTTGGCTATCGACAAGGCTTTCTCACGCTCACCTTCCGCTTTGCCCTCTGCTTTTCCTTCCGCTTTTCCCTTCTCTATCCCCTCCTGTCTTGCTTCGTCTATGCTGTATTCTTGTCCATCAAGCAGTAATCTCGCCCTCACATACGCATCGTACGACTCCTCGCTCCAGTTAAACCTCTCTAGCTCCTTATACGCTTCTAATATGTGCTCGTCCTTCGTACACATAGGCGGCTCCTTCACTTCCTCCGACCTACTTAGAAAAAATAACCACTCGTCCTCTATTCCATTTAATTCATCACCTTCCTTCTTAAATTTCATCAATTCTATAAATACATATGACAATGCAAATAAGTGCCTTTCATTCGTCTTCTCTTCCCTCGTAGTGTGGTAACTAATGCAACCTATGTTGTCTCCAAACAACTTCTTGTTCTTCATGATACTTACCACTATTACAGGTAATAACTCCCCGTGAAACATTCCCTTCTTTAATTGGGATACGTATGTATGCGCTCCATAAAACTGCGCCCTTTGTATGTAGTGCATCTCTTGTCTGTTCTCCATCTCTACTATGTAGATCTTTCCTGACTCATCCTTGCACTTCAAATCAAACAAGCTTCTTTTGCCCTGTCCTATGTCCGGTATTTCCTCTCCTGACATAAACTCAAGTTCTGCTATTTTTTCTCCCGGTTCTAAACGTAGCATAGCATTTAAAAAATCCTTCAGTCTTTCCTTGTCGCTAAAGACTCTCTTAAATGCTACATCGTTTGTTGCGTCTAGATATCTTGTCATCAATATAATCTCTTGTGTTTATCCTTAGTAAAACCCATTGTATACTATTCCAAATACTTCCTCCAACTGTTTTAGTGTACCTACCTCTTCAAATTCACAATAGCTCGTCCACCGTTACACAGCGCTGATGTCCTTTTCCTATGCTTATGCATATAGCTACGCTTCTCCATTTCTGGTTCCGAGACTCCATTTGGTGATGGTTCTATGTCCAATAATGTTATACGTCATACACTGCTTCTTGCAATGAGGATGCTTGTTCATCTGTCAGCTGCACATCATTCTCCACAGCAACACTATGAGGTTCAGATTCGTATACGTACTCTAGTGGGGTTTTTACTAGTGTATTGTATAAGTATACATCAACCTCTGATGATTTTGCTGCATTGTCATCACTTGTGCATTCTGTGTACAGACTGTGCACATTGTACAGCAGGTGGTAACCACTGTAGGCTGTCATTACTACTGCAAACGCTAAGCTGGCGTATGGTACTCCTGTTGCTGCCATCACCACGGGCAGTGTCATGTAGGCTCCTGTTATGACGACATGTTTCAGTGCTTCTGCGTATTCTCCTTGGTATGCTTGATATGTGGCTTCTAAAGTACCTATTGCCAAGCCATATCCGTTCAGTCCCTTGTACATTCCGTATAAGTGTGCTACGTCCAATACCAGTTCCTTGCTGTTCTCAAATGTAGGTTTGTTCACAACTCTCAGCACATCCACAACAGTATCTGCTACTTTGATGCCTAGGGACGCTTTGTACATGGCCACTTGTATTTTTGCTGCTTTTTCTGCAATTATTGCATTTATATCGATATCAGCCTTCATTTTTTCCTGCAATCCCCTCACAAATGCAAAATCTTCAGCTTTACCTCCCTTGTCCGGATGTAATTTTAGAAGTACGCTTTTCTTAAATTTTGCCTCATCCCGTAAAATATCAAGTGAAGTTAATGTACCCAGATCATTGTCTTTCAAAATTTGACTAAATCTTGCGATGTCTGCTTTGTGCAGGCACAGCTTGTATTTCCAGATAACGTCTAGTTTATTGGTTAATTTTTCAATGATACTAGTAATAGTACTTGACACTTTAGTTTTTTGGTGTGAAATGCTGCCAACCTGGATGGTTTGTTGTACATCTATTCCTCCCCCTTTTCTTATTGTACTCCGAACCACCAGTGTTTCCTGTTCGATATGGTTAGTCTCAATAGTCTCCTTGGCAGGGCCTGCGGTTTCCAGAGCCGCCATTATCTCCAGCACCAGTCCTTTGCTTCCTATCTCTCTTGCTCTACTCAGCAAGTTGATAGCCTGTCCTTCTTCGTACATTACATCTAATAAGGCATTCTGCAGTGTCTGTCCTCCTAGCTCGTGTGCTGTATATAGGAGCTCTGTGCCAGCAGGAGACGATATTAACTCTTGCTCTTTAAAAGCGTATTGTGCTCTGACTATAAAAAGATGGTAGAGTGCTTCTTCTTGTTCTTCTGCCTCTTCTGCCTCCCGTTGTTCTTCTGCCTCTTCTGCCTCCCGTTGTTCTTCTGCCTCTTCTGCTTCTCGTTGTTCTTCTGCTTCTTCATACCGTTCCTTTTGCTCACAATCTCTCTTTGGTTCTCCCAAAGACATACAAATTGAGCTGATTGCATCTGATAAGACATGACAGAAGTAACCAGGAGCACTTCCTGTAGCATCATCAAGATTATTTGATAAATAAATAAGAGCGTCTAACACACTAGTTTTTACCTCTCTAGGGCAATCACTTCTCAATGCTATTCCAGTCACCCCGCTCACAGCATCCATACGAACGTCCTCATCTTCATCATACAGGTCTTGCATCAGCACATTCAATGTCTGATTGACTTGATCTTGGGATACGACATCAATATCATGCACTAGGGATATCACTGCACTTACTACTGCACTAGATCTACTCTCAGTATTCTCAAACATATGGCCAAGCACTTGAAGTGTTTTTCCTCCTTCTGCTACAGATATTGTACCAAGTGCTCTCACAATCCTGCCTACTCCCTCTGCAGCATGCTCACAATTCCCTTCGTCTTCGTCCTCCAAAATCTCAGTCAGCTTAGTCAAAATAGTCATTCTCAATGAATATGGTATCTCACTAGTCACTTCAACAACTGACGCTATACTGGATATCTTGTGCTCCAGATCATCACCTCCTAAATCATTAGTGAGATGATTTAAAGCTAGGATTCCAAATTCTGTAGGTATACTTTCTCGTGCCATCCCTATTTGTACTATTAAGCTTACTGTATCATCAACATTATTTTGACGATTCGACATCGCTCTAATGGTATTCCATATCCTATCTCTCCCAACTACTTTCAGTACCCCTATTACTACTTCTGATGTATGTTTACGTGACATGGTCTTTAGAAGTATGTTCCACGCATCAACTGATATTGCTTCAAGGTTTGTCATTGATGTTATGACCATGTCTGTATCTGATGTAGTATGGACTTGGTCATTCAGCATAAAAGCAAGTTTGCGTAGCTCGCTTAACCATGTTTCTATAGATGCGTCAGGAGGACATACACCTAACATTCTAGCTACGGTCTCGTACTCCTGCTCCACATTGCTGTCTACAGGTGTTGCAGTTCTTGCTTGGAGTAATTCGCTGACCTCTGCTCTTATATCACTAGGAACATCTTGGTTCTCTGTTATTTCCCGGAGTAAAGCCAATAGACTTGTTGATGTAGTACCAATACTATTCAGTAATACTCCTGCTATTCCCAACATATATGAATCGGATATATCCTGCTCTACGATCGATTCATCTGCAGGATCTGCCACAATATTGACAAGCGCTTTTATCGTTTCTAATTTTGTCTTTACGGGGATTTCATCAGCAATATTACGAATAATGCGTTCTATCCAGGGCTGTGCATCAGTATCTAAATTAGTATTTAACAAGGAAATCGTACTTCTTAAAAAGGCACTGGCTGCATCATGACTGCCGGATTCCGCAATGGGATATGCTTTTTTAAGTGAGTGAGACATATATTCCTCTACAGGACCAGGAAGCCTCAAAGGCTCAACAAACTCAAACACTTTTGACACGACATCTTTAAGAAACCTCAGGTCTAGGTACTTCTTGACCATACTATGTTTCGCACCAAGGGATTTGCCTAAGGCATAACCCAAGTAGTTGACATTACTTCGAGATTCCATAAAGAGATCAAGAATCTTACTATCAACAATACTGTTGTACCCTGCCATGTTTCCTAGTATACAGGATAGGTGTCTCAGATCTTTACCGTTGCGAGATATATTTACACCCTGAAACAGGGAAGAGAGGATGTGCTTCACATCCTCTTCTGATTTTCCTGCGATAATGCTATAACAAATTTTTGACATACTGAAGAACGCCTCGCTGCGATTCATAGCATCTGAACTGTGCAACATTAACTTTAGAGCTACCAGTATCTGTATAGCTTCATCCGTAGAAAATTTGACGCGGGTAGCGGCCATCCTTTCTAGTGCACGTAATCCGTTAATACGATCGTCAGGACTATCAAGATGCAAAGTGGATATCACATCATCTAATCTCTGAATTACAGGTGCATTTTCTATGTTTTGCATTTAATTGGCTTTATTTTTGTCATACATCCCTTACCAATACATGCATCATAGAGTAATAGCTAGCAAAAAAATTGATTTCAAAGCTCAAGTAATACCAAACTTCAGATTAAATCAGGCAAATGGATTTGAGGATGAGGCTGCGTAAGCGTATTGAAATACTTGCGCAGAGCCGAATTTCACAAAATCCGCTTCGATCATTTAAAAATGGGACTTCTTGATGAGTACGTATTAGGGTCGTGATGGGCATCCCCACCAATTATGCCAACAAAGAATCAATAAGATTGATTTCGTTGGTCGAATGCTAGAGAATGATGAGAGTCATGATTAAAGACATAAATTTAAAGAGAAATATGAAACCAAAGAAACTAAACATAGAAATGACATACGCTGAGTTTAAAGAAATACGCCATGCGTTGGAAAATGGGAGATTGGAAGAAGCTATAGCAGCTTTTATAAGCAACCACAGTGAACAGAATCTGTCTCGAGATGATGTACTAAGTTTGGCTTTAAATAAGGGGGTAAGACGCGACATACCAAGGACAGTGGAAGATATTTTATATGAAGAATATACACAGAGCATTCTTACTATAATGGATAGTACAGAGTTTAGTCCACTTTCATTTGCTTTAGCTTTTCGTAAGAGAAGCGATGTACTAGAAGCAATAAAAGAGTATTTAGATGAACATCAAGAAGAACTGGCAGGAATGTTAGTTGAATTAGAAGGGGAAGATTTTCTAGCAATCCGAGCGGTTGTACGCACACCAGATCTTGATATGGAGGAAGACGATAGGTTGGAATACATAACAGAGCGTTTTTTAAGCAAATTGTACACAAAAGAGTCAATAATGAAATGGAAGGGCAGCTTTAATCATGAATTTAATGCGCTTGAGTATCTAAAAAGTATTGGCGACAATGAATGTATAAGTAGTAACACTGATGAAGATGGTACAGATTCGTCAGAGGGAACGTCAAATACTGAAGAAACCGTAATAGCTGTAGACCCAAAAGCACAGAATGAAGTACGTATCGATGTCGGTCATCAGCATAGTGCTGGTGCACAATTACTAGAAGTTGAGCCGGTGAGTGTGGATACTAAGCATAGTATGTCAAGACAGGAAGATGGTGATAAGGAGAAGGAACCAGTAGTTCAGAGAATGCTAGAATGGATAGAGACATTACCGAATTGGCTTCAGAAATACGTTATGAGTTTCCATTTTGTAGAGAGATTGATTGAATCGATAGAAGAGGAGTCAGCGGCGGTAGGGACGACGTGGTTATTTGGTGATGAAGGGACATTTAATAAAGATTATGGATTAGATACGAAGGATGGGAGTATAGTAAGTAATGGAGACGAAGCTAGAGTTACGGTATCGGAATATTGGTTTGACGCGAATATGATACTGGGACAAAGTGTGTGTGACGGTATGTTACCAGCAACGCTAGAGTATCACAGTTGATGGTGGGAGGACTGCAACATGCCAGGGAAGGAGTGTAAAGCCTGCAATAGCACAGAAAGAATAGGGTTTATGCAATTTATTGCATAATATCTTTGTTTTTAGCTAGAAAACTGACATATTGATGGAAAAGTTAAAAAACTAAAGGTAATGGTTATGAAACCAAAGCACTTAAATATAAAGATGAGTTACCAGGATCTTGTTCGGTTCCAAGAGAGTTATAGTAATGGTCAGCTTGAGATGTTTATAAGAGATTTTATCAATACCAATAGTGACTACATCTCATCACGGGATGATGTGCTTAGCTTGGCATTAAATGAAGCTATCAGGTCCAACATACCGGAACTAGTCAAAGATATTTTATCGATTGAGCATACAGAAAATATTTTAACGATATTTGATGCGAGCAGATATAATCCAGCCGCATTTGCTTTAACATTTTATGAAAAAAGAACGAAGATTTTAGATATTATCGAGGAGCACTTGAGAAATCATAATGAGGCTCTTACTCATCTAGAGGGTCGAAGCTTTCTTATTACCCGCTCCATTGGATATGTATCTCGTTTTGAGGTGACATTGGATGAGGAGGTGAATTATCTCAGAAGGGATTTTATAGATAAGCTGTATACACAAGCCAGTGTAGAGAAATGGAGGGCAAGCTTTGATATGCCCTTTAATGGTATTGAGTATTTGAAGGAGTATGAAACAAAGAGAGATGATGATATTGACGACATTAGGAGTGTGTCTGGAGGAGATTCGCCAAATGATCCAAAGCAAGTAGAGCATAAGGTATACACAGCAATAGACAGTGAAGAGCAATCTAGTGATAGGGATGTGGATCAATTTCATGGCTTGGAACAAAGCGTGAATGGTGTGTGTCACAGTACTGATTGTGAGTCTCATAAGCATGGGGGAATGGATGTGGTATCAGGGTGTACCATTAGAGGGAACAGGCAAGAAAGAGGCATAGTACAAGAAGGCACAATAAAGGAAGTAATAAATGAGGTGCTAAGATGGATCGAGGTGTTTCCAAGTTGGCTGCAGATATACATTATGAGTTATCACGGAGTGCAAAGATTTTTGGAATTTATGGAAGAACAGAGGTTGTGGATAGATTTGAAGATTGTTGGGATGCTGGAAGCTGAAGAACTAGAGAAGATGTTCGGAAAGGAGCATGGATTTGATAACAGAGATGAGGTTATTGGAAGTTCTGTAGAGAGTGCAAGGCAGTGTTTTGATCTTTCAGGATATCAACCTGAGGAGAGTGTGAGCGCAAGCCGGGATATGTCTTTTGGTGCAACGTCAGATGGTTACCTGGGAGATGTGTCAGTGGAGGGGCATGGTGTATCGATGTGGACTAGCTCGTAATGTAACCCCGATTTGACATAAGGATGTGTTGGAAGAGAGGTAGAGAGTGAGTTGCAGAGGGAACGGAATGAGAGTAAGCTTATCTTTTTAACCCAAATTAAATGCATAGCAGGATTTGATGGACGAAGTGTAAAGATGCCTGTATACTGCCGGAATGCATTATGTGAGGAGTATTAAAACTATGACCAATACATTAGTTCAAGAGATTGTAGAGCTCATTAATCACGTCACTGATTCTCATGAATTGGGTAATCTGATTGGTGATAAGTTAAAATTGTTGAGTGCGGAAGATGTAGTAGCCCTGTTTAGGAATAGAACTGGGGATGGATTGAGCATCTTGGGGGCTGCGACTAATAAGTCACCTGAAGCCTTGTACAGTATCTTCAGTTCTAGCCCTGTAGTAAACCTTGGAGAAGAGTATATACATGAACTGATGCACATCAAAGATAAACATGGCTATACAGTATTAGAGCAAGTGATGCGTATTTCACCGAATCATATTCGAGCTGTATTGAATAGTGAGTCCTTTTTGAAATTAAGTGAAGGATACAAGGTAGCAAGCCTTACTAAGAAGAATGATTATGGGATAAGTGTGATGGAGTATGCACTGAGACATGAGTCATCTGCTTTTATAAAAGCTGTGTTGTGTAGTACGTCGGTGAGGAGTATGTCAGAAGATGGTCTCTTGCGGTTGCTCTCTGCAAGGGATGGGGATGATGTAGAACTGTTTATATCTGCTGCTGGCTTATCTATTGAGCATTTGAGGGCTGTTGTAAACAGGGAAACGTTGGGTAGGCTATCTATTGATGCTTTAGACGTTCTGTTATTAAAAGACTGTCTGGATGGTAATAGTTTACTGTCATTAATAGCACTGAGAAAACCTTTAGCGGAGCTGAATCTTATATTAGATAGGTACAGCGAATTTGGTTTGGGGAAAGAGAAGATACTGGGGTTGCTAACGGATAAAAACGATGACGGGAAAAAGCTGGTAGAGATCGCGGTATATAAGGGTCCTGATTATATATCATCCTTGCTAAACCACGATATTATTTTTAGGCAATTGGATTCTGTACAGCAAGTGGAGGTACTAACGACATACAATGAGGGAGGGGAGCCATTGTTGATAGCAGCGTTCAATAAGTCGCCTCAGCATGTTAAAGCTGTCATTAGTAGCGATACGTTTCTGAATCTGTCTGGTAAGGAGGTATTGGAGGTATTAGGAGCTAAATCTGAGGTAGGAGACACATTTTTAGAGGTTTTACACTCTAAAGGTTCTGAAGATTATGTACGTGTATTACAAGATTCTGAAGTATTTTACGGGTTGAACCATGAGTTACAAATGCAGATACTAGAGCAAGTAGGAATGTATTATGATGAGATGAATTAAGTCATGGAACGGTTAAACAAGAGCAGAGCAAAGAAAATTAAATTTTTAGCGAAGGAGCTTTCCAGTAAGGTTCAGGACCATACACCGGAGGCATTAGTAGCACACATAAAGAAGATCGATGATGAAGAGCAGTTAAATCACAAAGAGATCTTTACACTGTTCACCAATGGTGAATATATGGTGTCTGCTATTGAGAGTGCTATGTCACGTTCAGGAGAGCATTTACGTGTTATATTGGATAATGCGTTAATTAATCGACTGGAAAGTGTAGAGCTTTTTAATATCATCAACAGTAAGGATAGTGCTGGCAATACGGTTTTATGCTCTGGCGTTAGAAGGGGAGAAGTCTATATCAATGGATTGTTGGACAGTGGTGCCTTCCTGAGACTGGGTGATGTACATCTTTTTGAGATTGTGAATGGAAAGTGCGAGGCAGGGCGGACTGCCTTATGGCTTGTCGCTAAAAAAGACAAGGATAGCATTTTGGCTATTCTGGGTAATGACTTTATTATAAGTCATCTTAGTGACACGCAGAAAAGAAGAACGCTGATAACGAGCGACATATTTAAGGCTGTTGACTCGGAGGCTAGCCTTATGACGATCTTGCAAAGTGATTTTGTCGCTTCACTAACAGAAGCTTCAAAGGTAGAACTGTTGAGTTTTCCCCAACCACCTAATGGTGACACTGTAATCAGGACTTTTATCAGAAAGAAAGCACCAAAATTACTCAAGACATTTTTGGACAGTGATGTTCTAGGCTCCCTATCTCTAGAAAATCAATATAAAGTGGTAACTAGCAAGTGGGACGACACTCCACACATCTTTAAATTCTTGATGAAACAAAGTAGCAATGTACTAGATCTTTTCTTTGGTAGTGACGTTTTCATGCATTTTAGTGCTGTACAGCAGAGACAAATAGTCATTTTTAGTGAAGGTATAGCGTTTTGGTCATATGTTGTATCCCAGAATGAATACGTCAAAAAATTGTTGGATAATAAGAATCTGTGTCAGAAATTGCAAAGCGAGCTATCTAGTCATTTTTTGAAGGCTGCTGAGTATACTGGGCGCTATGCTATAGAGAATAATAGAAAGAAGGATGTATTGGAGGGTACAGTTATAAAGGTAGCAAGAGATTATAGCATTTATAAAGAAATAGTCAGTGAAGATGGTTACTCATTACTATACTATCTAAGTACACAGGGTTTCAACGCCAGCAGTTTAAGGAGTCTTCAAAATGAGGGGTTTAAATTGACTATGCCAAGGAGCAAGAGCGTTGTAATATATGGTACACATCATCTGTATAAAAGTATGGGGCAAAAAGAAGCAGTAGTATACCTTAGGGGGCCAGATGGGACGAAGCCTATTAACATAGCGGGCATGGTGTCGTCATTGCACAAAGGCGGTATGACTGTTATTGCAATAGATGCAAGGGACAACAACGAGATCAATAGTGTGGTTCTTAGGAAGATCATCAATGATTATGCAATGAGCCACTTAATCAAGCTGTTCATTATTAATGCACATGGTGCTGGGGACAGGTATTCGGGTATGCCAGAAATATACTATGGTGAGAGACCACATAAAGGTGAGAAATGTGGTGATGCTGAGATCTGGTTATTCAAGGTGCCAGATAAGTTGGCAAAAACGCATTCTAAGTTATCCGAGGGAACTGGGCACTACATATTGGGTAAACTACTTATAAAGGAGATTATAGCAAAGTCTGTTAGTAAAGATTTGAAAGTACCGATCAATGTTTTACTAACATCCTGTAATGGTCAGTTGATCGAGAAGTGGGCGTTGAAGGAGTTGCCGTACGGTTCGACCATAGTGGCACTTGGTGAGCATAATTGCGAATCGATGGTGATACACGGTAGAGTTGGTGATCTCCAGAGCGTTACTCCTGCAATTATTCGAAGTAATCATTTGAAGAGTCAGCAGAGTGTGGAGAGTCTTTTGATTGCATATCTATTGAACATCGAACAGGGACTGGCTGCCCCCACGTATATCAAATCGGGTATTGGTATATTACACATGTCAGATTTAAGCAGTAGTATATATTGGCTACAAGGATTAAACGACCCCAGAATAGAAGAATTAGTTCTGAGGGTATGTGCTGTTGAGCCTGATTGTATAGACAAAGTGACCAAAGTATTGGAGGAGATCAAGGATGGCAATATTGCATTGGGTGAAATTAATAAACTGAAGGCAAAAGGGGATGCTCACAACGTGGCGAACAAATTAGGGATTATAGAGGCTCTTAACTTTGAGTATCATTACCATTGTACAGACGTCTTCAATAGGAATGGAATTGATGAAAGTTTTTGTGCTGTCAGTAGTTCAACTACTGGAGATTGGTATGAGACTGAGTATTGGGCATATGGAGCCAGTGGATTGTTCACATCTGTGGTCGTTGGATATGGTATATATTGCTATTGTTATACGTATACTCACTATGATCCCCACCAAGATTAAGCCTAACGACCTGATTTGGAAGGAGATGAATCCTGCAATCATGATAGTCCGTGGGTCAGAAGTGGTGGAGAAGAGATGATATGATATGAGGGATTGAGTTGATAGAATGGATTGAAAATCCATAAGAAAAGTGTATTAGATAGGCAGAAAGCTTATGGATTTTACATATCAGATATGCCAATAGAAAACAAAGTTTCCAGTCAAAAACAAGGAAGATTATTTTGCATTAAGTTTGCAGATGTATTGAACCACAAAAACAAACTATACAAATTACGAGATTTGGTAGATTGGTCTTCGCTATAAGCTAGCGCATTATCGAATGTGAAAATCAAGCAATTTGGTAGGTCACGTAAAGAGCATAGAGTGATGCTGGCTCTTGCAATGCTACAAGCGATGTACAATGGGTCAGATACATTCGCAGAAGAGGAGCTGAAGGAGAATATGTACTGGCAATATTTCTGTGGATTTGAGTATGTACGGCAAGATGTGGATGTATCTGAAGCTACTATTCGTAGGTTTCGTGGTATTTTAGGTGAAGGAGACTATAATGAGATTCTGAAAGAGCTTCTGCGTATAGGTGTGAAAGTCGGAGCGCTCAAAAAAAAAGACTTGGAGTCGGCGATTATAGATACGACAGTTCAGATTAAGAACGTGAAGCATCCGCATGATGGATTGTTAATGGAGAAAGCGAGGAAGGAGGTTGTTAATCTTTGCAGGAAGGTGGGCATAGAACTAAACGAGTTTGTTTGTGCTCTTTGCAAGGCCAAAAACACAATTTTATAAACTGCATCATCATTGGGGAAAGAACCCTTAGTTTTAATG
>NZ_SCFA01000064.1 GCF_004210275.1 Rickettsiales endosymbiont of Peranema trichophorum | reverse complement strand
TCCTTTTCAAACGGATAAAAGATCGGAAGAGTAGTATACACAGGATGGGTTGATACCTCCACTCCAATACAGATATTCAAAATCTAGACATTCAATTTGAAATTTGGTATTACTCGATTGTTACGGACTTAGCTAGATTACGTGGTCTATCTACATCGTGGCCTATAGAAACGGCAAAGTGGTATGCAAACAACTGGAGTGCAATAGCATATGTTATTGGCATGGAGAAGTCGTCTGTATCGGGCATGGTGATATGGTGACAGCAAAATTTGCCTAATTCTGATACCCCTAGCTTATTGCTAAGCAAAATGACTTTTCCACCTCTTGCCTCTATTTCCCTGAGATTGGATGCTGTTTTAGCAAAGAGTTTATCGTGAGGAGCGATAACGAAAACAGGTACTGTATTATCTACCATTGCAATAGGACCATGCTTAAGTTCGCCGGCTGCGATGCCTTCAGCGGGGATATAGGATACTTCTTTAAATTTTAATGCTCCTTCCATTGCTATTGGGTAGGAAATACCTCTACCTACATACAGGCACCTGGTGATGTTTTTTAGGTCGATGGCGACTTTTTTGATGTGATTGGTTAGCGCCAATATTTGTTGTACCTTGTCCATAACTTGGCTGATATGTGTGACGCGTTGTGCCAGTGTGTCTTTTGTAATGAGGGTTCTATGATTGGCTATGTACAAGGACAGCAAATAAAATAAAGTGAGCTGACAAGTGAAGGCTTTTGTTGATACAACTCCTACTTCAGGCCCTGCATGAATTGGAAGTACTATGTCTGCGATGTTTGCGATTGAACTTTCGGCGACATTGACGACTGCGACAGTTTTGAGGCCTTTAGAACGGATATGTTTAATTGCGCCTAATGTATCGGCTGTTTCACCGGACTGTGAAATGAAAATGAATAGTGTATTTTCTTGAAGTACGGTATCGCGGTAGCGAAATTCTGAGGCTATATCAACTTCTACGCTAATTTTTGCTTGCTCTTCCATCCAATACTTGGCGACGAGGCCTGTATAATAAGATGTACCGCATCCTATGATGTGTATTTTGGAGACATTGCTCCAATTTATTTGAGAGTTAGTTGGAATGAGTTTGTCAAAGGACAATTCCATCTTGCCAATGTCACAGTATGCTGAGAAACAGCGGCTTATTGCCATGGGTTGTTCGTAAATTTCTTTAAGAACATAATGAGAGAAACCATCACGGTCAGCTTGAAAATACGTATGAATTTTGTGTATATCTTTTGTAATCGGATTACCATCAAAATCCTCTATGCGATAATTTGCTGGAGTGACGTAGGCTATTTCTTGGTCTGACATGTACACTACTTGATCGGTATACGGACTGAGTGTAAAAGCATCTGAACCGAGCAATGTTTGATCAGAGCACACGCCGATTGCTAATGGCAGTCCATTTTTGACACCTATCAACATATTTGGTTCTGTTAAGAACATAATGACGAAGGAATAGAGGCCGGTTAGCTTTTTGACGAGTTGCCTGACTATGGTCTTAGGTGATTCACCAATATCGGAGTGATATTGAGCAAGTTGGGCTATCACTTCTGTATCTGTGTCTGTGATGAATTTATATCCAAGCTGCTCAAGTTCATGGCGGAGTGTTTGGTAATTTTCGATGATGCCGTTATGGACGACTGCGACGTGTTTTGTGAAGATTGGATGCGCATTGGTGTCATTGGGTGTACCATGGCTTGCCCATCTTGTATGTCCTATACCAACACTGCCTGGGACGATTGTCTTATTGAGCACTGTTGCAAGGTTATCGACCTTGCCGACTGCTTTTAGGACATGAATAGAGCCATTGCTGACGGTTGCTATTCCTGCAGAATCGTAGCCTCTGTATTCTAATCTTTTGAGTGATTCCAATAAATGAGGGGCTACATTTGATTCTTTACTTGCAATACCTATGATTCCGCACATGTATTTATCCACATTATATATGTTTAGACAGGTTTACACGTCAAGGTTTTCAACTTTTAGTGCGTTTGTTTGAATGAATTCTCTACGTGGTTCTACCAGTTCGCCCATAAGGACAGGGAAGATTTGTTCAGCGTCATCAAGATCGCCGATTTTGACTTGCAACAAGGTTCTGGTGTCTGGGTTTAGTGTTGTATCCCAGAGTTGTTCAGGGTTCATTTCACCGAGACCTTTAAATCTCTGAATGTAGAGTCCTTTTTTAGCAAACTCAAAGATTTTTTGAAGCAATCCGGAAGGGGTATGGCAGACAAATCGTTGTCCCTTGAAACTACCTTCTACTGGGTTGGTAAAAATGTGTTTGATATTGGAGACCAAGGAGGAGAGATTATCGGCTTCTTTAGGATTGATGCTGTGAGGTGTGATGGTGAAGTGCTCATTAACACCTTTATAATTTCTTTGGAATGTAAGGGCTCCGGATGTTTCTTCAGCGGTATCATCTGTAGCATATGACCACTGAGGTACAGTTGAAAGCTCCATAGATTGAAACTTTTCGAGCATCAAGTCGCTTATTGCGTTTTTATTTTGATTGCTATGGAAGTAGTCTGTCAACACTGCGACTTCAAGCAATTTTTGGTTGAGGGATTTTGTGGTTCGCTGCAGGTAATTATAAAATTTTAAAGCCTGGGAGCAGATATCCAGGAGGTCATTGCCTGAGTGCTGTACACCATTTGAGGTGATGACTATGTCACCTATGGCGGAACTTAAAAGATATTCTTGTAGTTTTTTTTCATCTTTTAAGTACACCTCACTGTTTCCTTTTTTTAGTTTATACAATGGTGGCTGTGCTATAAAGAGATGACCTCTTGTGATGACTTCTGGCATATACCTATAGAAGAAGGTCATAAACAGTGCTTTGATGTGTGCTCCATCGACGTCTGCATCTGTCATAATGACGACTTTATGGTATCGCAGCTTGTCTATGTTGAACTCTTCGGCTCCGATGCTTGTACCTAGAGCTGTAATTAACATACGTATTTCAGCGAAACCGAGGATTTTGTCGAGTCTTGCTCTTTCTACGTTTAAAATTTTACCTTTTAGAGGTAGTACGGCCTGAGTTTTTCTATCTCTGCCTTGTTTGACGGTACCTCCAGCTGACTCTCCTTCTACAAGAAAGAGTTCACAATATTCTGGGTTCTTTTCTTGGCAATTTGAAAGTTTACCGGAGAGTGTTGCCATATCTCCAAATGTCTTTTTACGATTTAGATCTCGAGCTTTTCGTGCTGCTTCTCGAACCACAGCGGCATCAACTATTTTGGTAATGATTTGTTTTGCCTCGGCTGGGTGCTCTTCAAACCATCTGCCTAGTTCTTCAGTGACTATAGATTCAACACAAGGGCGGACTTCACTGCTGACTAGCTTATCTTTTGTTTGAGAGGAGAATTTTGGATCTGGGACTTTAACGGACAAAATAGAGGTTAGGCCTTCACGCATATCTTCGGAAGTTAGATCTATTTTGTGTTTTTTAAATGTTCCGACTGCGTTTGCATAGCTATTAATAGTTCTAGTGAGAGCTCCTCTAAAACCTGCTAGGTGTGTTCCACCGTCTCTTTGGCGGATATTATTTGTGAAGCAGAGGGAATTTTCGTGGTAGCTATCATTCCATTGCATTGCGCACTCGACGACGATATCGTTCATGGTTCCGGTAAATGAAATGGTCGGATGTAAGATTCGTTTAGTTTTGTCGAGGAAGGCTGCAAACTCTGCGATACCTCCGTCGTACTTGAACGCTGTGATTTGGGACGTTTCATTTCTTAGGTCTTCCAGTGTGATGGTGACGCCGGAATTTAGAAATGCCAATTCTCTAAATCTGTGTTCTAGTATGCTAAACTTAAATTCTACGTTAGAGAATATCTTGGAGGAGGGCAGGAAGGTGATGGAGGAGCCTCTTAGTCCTGCGGAATCTCCGATGATTTTGAGGCTTTCTTGAGGGAAGCCGTCTTTGAATTGCATGAAATGGGTTTGACCATTTCGCCATATTGTTAATTCCAAGGATTCGGAAAGGGCATTGACTACGGATACTCCCACTCCATGGAGTCCTCCGGAGATTTTGTATGAATTATTATCAAACTTACCGCCGGCATGTAATTGCGTCATGATCACCTCGGCTGCGGATATGCCTTCTTCTTGGTGAATGTCTGTGGGGATACCTCTACCGTTGTCTTTGACGGTGACGGAGCCGTTTTGGTTGATTGTGACGTGTACGTTTGTACAGAATCCGGCCAGTGCTTCATCGATGGCGTTATCTACGACTTCATATACCATATGATGAAGACCGGAGCCGTCGTCTGTATCTCCTATATACATACCTGGTCTAGTTTTAACGGCTTCGAGTCCTTTTAGAACTTTAATGGAGTCTGCGCCATAATGGTTGGAGGAGTTTTCGACGCCTCCGTCTTGTGAAAGTTCTAGGTTTAGATTTATATTTTCAGATGTCTGTAGACTCATAGTTTGCGTGATTTTTGAAAGATGTTAATTTCTTGTTCTTTGTTTTTGTAGAAGTTTTTTGAATGCTTGAGCTTCTGGAGTAAAGTACATAAGGTGCTTTTCAACTGGCTGCTTGATCTGCGGATACTTCTCTAAAAAATATTTCTTGGCCGCATCATAATCATCTTCCACATCAATAGCATCTGGTATAAACGCATGCTTTTTATCTCTTACAACAATCCTGCCTATATAGGTCACTTTGCCTGCTTCTGCTTTAAACTTGAGTACGTCGTTAAGCAATTTTGACTTTATGAAAAAACTCGATGAAAACGAGCGCAGGCTAACATGAGTAAGTGTATATTCCCCAGATTCAATAAAAATCACTTTTACGTCATCTTCAGACATATCTCCAATTATGTGGCTGATGCTTAGGTATTTCTTCCCTATACCGATATATTTGGATGTACGAACACTCTTCCACTCGACATAAGGTTGGTACCTTGGATCATTAGTGGATTTTTTAGCTCCAGTTTGAATTATCACTATACCCTTTTGTTTTGCGTCAAAACCTTTGATATCAACAAATTGGTCTGCTCCATTCTGAGAACAGGCAGAAAGATGGAGAGTTGCGATAACGAGAATTGGGTATGTCGCATGCTGGAAAAATGAGCGAATGACCTGGAAACGAAAAAAGAACGGCTCCAGAGATGAAGGTCTTAAGCGTCTCGATAACAAAAGCAAATTCCGGCCTATCACAAACACCTCATTCCATGATGCCAAAATTTCGAGATATGGCTTTGATGGCTATAGCACGTTCAGTAAACATCATAAGTCTCTTTTTAGGAACCTTATTGATTTGAGGATAGCGCTCCTGAAAAGATTTTAGAGCGCTATCATAATCGTCTCGGATATCTATGGTGTTCACAACGGTCACAAAGTCATCATTGATCATCATCTTACCTAAGTAATAAACTTCCCCGCCAACAACCTCAAAGTCAATAACATTTGATATGTTATTGCAATACTTATCCTGGAATGAGATATCACTGAGGCTATATGATCCAGGTTCAATGAAATAAATCATTGTGTCATGATGAAAGAAATCTATAAGTGCACCAAGAGTCATTATACCAAAAAACACGTTAGCGTTAGTGCCCTGGCGATGGGCCGTAAAATATTTGCCACTCTTGTTATGACGCCAAGTGGTTCTGAGGGTACTCATACTGGCAGTATTCTGCATCAGAACTATTCCCTTTCGCCCATTATTGAAACCATTTATATCGGTGTGCTGCTCAACATACTGACGCGATCCGCATGCAGATAGTTGGAGGACGAGAAAGGCGCAAAATATGTAGCGTTTGAAGGATTTCATTTGTAAACGGAACACGATTTTTCTGGAGTATAGCATCTCTTTTGGAATTGGTAAACTCGTATTTGTTGCATGTATCGATTTACTTGAAGTTTCTACCCCTTGCATATCGTAGCAATTGTGATATAAGTAGCTCCAAAATTTTAACAAATAAGTTTTACTATGAAATCTCACAAATTATGTTTTGTACTTTCTTTATGTCTATTGTCAAGTTCAGTAGCTGCTGAGGATGGACTGACAGTGAAAGTAGGAGGTAGCTCGGAGGTGATACTTGGATACAGACAACAAAAGAATCAATTTAGGCGTATTATATCACCTACATTACAGGAGGTTGGTATAGTGAATTCAAGCGCTATTGCGAACCATACATCTATTGATGTGAATGTAAAGGGTGGGACATCAACGTTTGAGTATGGTGCTCTTATTAGGTTGCATGCCGATACGGGTGTGGCGACAAACGATGAGACGGGTTTTGGAGACAAAACGATGATATATGTGCAGCATGATAAGATTGGTCGTTTTGAAGGTGGTAACTACCCGGGTGCTGGTGGGATGATGGAGATGTTTACGACGGAGACACCAAAGGCGGCTTATGGGGTTGAAGGTTTTTGGTCAAAATGGGTTAGTGGAGCAGCATACGTTAATATGTCTCCTAATCTCCTTTCACCAATATTTACGCAAGTGCCTAACATGGCTGGTTATAAGTTTATTACTGCACCAAACTTACCGTCCAACTATTCTGGGCACTATTACTCCGACGCAACCAAGATGACTTTTTATACACAGCCGTTACCATGTGTGACATTAGGTGTGAGCTTTATTCCAGATTTGGATAGTACAGGTACGATCAATACCGTTGCACCTAGAGATGGTGGTCCTACCGATCCAGATAGAGGCCCCAAAGGTATTAGACCTACTTTCAAAGATATAATTAGTGGAGGTATACAGTATACAACTGTATTTAATGAACTGAAGATCAAAGCAAGCGCTGCAGGTGAGATTGGAAAGGCTAAGAGGTACGCTGGTACACAGCTCCTCAATGACCTAAAAGCGTACGAATTTGGTGCGTCTGTAAATTATGGTATATACACGGTTGGTGCTACTTATGGTAGCTGGACTAAAACTGGTACTTACAAGACGAAGTTTCCAAATACCAAGCAAGGAAGTAGCTATTGGACAGTTTTGACTGCTGTACAGCTTGAAAAGCTTGGCGCGAGCTTAAGTTTTATGCAAAGTAAGAAGGCTGGGGGGCTAGAAGCGATAGGTGGTATGATGCAACACAGGTTGGGAGCTCCTGTTGTACGTTCTGAAAATTACTCGGACAAGAAATACAACAAGTTTAATAACGTATCTCTTGGTGTGGAATACAAGTTGGCGCCTGGCTTACTGCCATATGGAGAAGTGTCGCACTTTGAGTTTAGAGACTCAGCGGGTTCGGCTTACAGCAACAGGGGCCAAGTCTATTTGACAGGACTTAGACTGGTCTTTTAAAGAGTGCTCTTTTGAGGGTTTGGTAGTTTCGACGAGCCTGCTTTTGTTGTTTCAAAGTGAGGTCCTCTGCAAAGCCGGCATCTACGAGCTCTTCGAGATAATAGCAGTGCCCCGGACCAAACCATCTTGGAGAGCTCTATGATTGTATTTCCTTACTTACTTATGACTTATGTATCCTTTTTCTTTGAAGTACTTAAGGGCGCCTGGATGCATGGGTGCGGTGGCTCCTTCTGTGATCATTGACTTGATCTGTAAGTGATGAAACACTGGATGAATTTGTTTAAAGAGGTCGAAGTTTTCAAAGACTGACTTTGTGAGATGGTAGACGATTTCGGTACTAGTGTCTGTTGTTGTGACTAGCGTTGCTTTTACACCGAATGTCTGCACATCTTTTGGTACTCCAACGTACATCCCGCCTGGTATTACAGTGGCTGCAAACTCGTCATGTTTTTGAAGATAATCCATGACATCGGAACCATCTATTGGTATTATGGTTGTTGGGCATGTGCTTAGAACGTCTTGTACGGCACCATTAGGGTGTCCTGACGCTAGTACGATCGCATCTACTTCTTTGTTGCATAATGCTGTGGCATCATCTCCAAATTTCAATTCTTTGACTTCTTTGAATGTGTTAGTGTTCCAGCCTTTTGCTTGCATTAGTGTTGACATGATGGCTCTTACACTAGATGTGGAGGGTCCTATATTGACGATTTTTCCTTTTAATTCATCGATATTTTTGATGTCTGAATCTTTACGAACTATCAATGTGAAGGCTTCGTTATGGAGTGAGAATACGAAACGTAGCTTATCAAATGGTTCATCAGATTTAAAAAAGGAGGTGCCATCATAGGCATGGGCTTGCCAATCGGACTGGACTATAGCAAATTCGATGTCGGCATTTTTGAGGGCTTTGAGGTTGTATATGGAGCCAGATGTTGACTCTACGCCGCATCGAACGTTTAAGGAGCTTTTTGTAGAGTTCATCATTCTACAGATTGCTCCGCCTGCTGGGTAATAGACACCCATGACTTCCCCGGTTCCAATAATGACTGATGTATCATCCATGTAAGGAGGTGCTAACACGTCGGCGTGGATGTACTGTTGTGGTTTAGGGCTACCTGGGATTGGTTTGGAGGTGCTGGTGGGTGTGGAATTTGGGACTGTAGAAGATGCGTGTGTGAAGGGGGTGAGGGATAGCATCAAGCTCAGTGTTAATATTAAGAATTTCATTGAGGTAATGAGGTGAAATTGTGTATATATTTTGTTATGTAACACTTTTGTGATGTTTGCAAGCTTGTAGAAGTTATGATTTTTGGTAGTGTACATGGAGTATGTATGAGACAATACTCATGCCAACCTCTCTTTTATCATGCCGGCAAAAACGGGCGTCCATTTGCCTTGGCCAACACTATTGCTCCAGGGTATTCACTAGGCTTCGTATTTGCTGGGTGATGTCGGAAAGGGAATCTGCTAGGACCTTGTCATCCTTTTGATGTAGTTCTACTAGGGCTGCTTTCGCGGTTTCTAGTTCCTCCAAAATAGATAAGGTAGTCAGGTAAAGCTTTTTGATGTCTGAAAGCTGCTGAGATTGATATGACTCATCCACTTTTTTGTTGAGCTTTTCCGAAAGTTCCAACACTTTTTCTTTTTCATTGCAGTAGATTGGAATCTCATGGTTCCGGAACTTCAGTATAATGGGTTTCATTGCTTTCTTTTTACGATTGATTGTAGTTCGTTTAACGTGAGCGATGTGTGTTGTATCGCTTGGTCTTGAGTAGATGAGCCTTTGAACTCCGAAGCATTTCTTTCATAGTCAGAAAGCTTTTGTGTAAGCAGTGTGTTTGCATCTTGAAGCTTATGGTTCTCGTTTTCAAGCTTGATTATAACATTTTGGTACTGTGATAGACGCTTGACTATGGCCAAATTTAAGCTTTTAAGAGCCTCATAGATTGTCGAAATACTGTTGTTTAGTTTTGTCATCTTGTGAAATGTATTAGCTACATGGTTTAATGTAATTGGTTGATTGAGAACATATCCATTTAGATGACATTTTACAGTGAATGAGTCAAAAGATGCAACCGAATTTGTGTATAACTTGTTGTGCAGAGGGGTTAAATAACAATTGCTTAATGCTCTAGTAAGAGTTATCAATAACGGAGACTCTGAAAAAAATAATTAAATATGAAGACTGACGTTCTTGAGGAACTGATCTCTATGATATCAAAGTTGCCTGGATTAGGTCCGAGATCCGCCAGGAGGATTGTCCTACATCTAGTAAAAAAGCCACAATTGTTAATGTTACCACTAGCAGCACAACTTGAAAGCGTCGCAAACAGCATTAAGACATGTGAGATATGTAATAATGTTGATGTTGCTTCTCCCTGTGCCATATGCACTAGTACTAGCAGGGATGGTTCTGTGGTATGTGTAGTGGAGACGATATCGGATCTGTGGGCCCTTGAGAGAGGTAAGCTCTTCAATGGAAAATATCACATTTTAGGTGGTACTCTTTCTGCAATTGCTGGACGCTCACCAGAAACACTCTCTATAGAGCAGCTCAAGGCGAGAGTAGGAGAGGGTACCGTCAGTGAGGTGATTGTGGCGACCAATGCAACGTTGGAGGGGCAGACTACCGGATATTACATTGTCGAGATGCTGTCAGAATTTCAAGTAAAGATTACCCGTCTTGCATCTGGCATTCCTATTGGTGCAGAGCTTGATTACATAGACGATGGTACGATTAATTTAGCACTGAAAATGCGTCAGAAATTTTCATGATGTTAGCTATATCACCTTTAAGCGATCAACTTTAAATATCGGAAAGCTATGCATAGTTTTGTTCACCTGAGAGGCCACTCGGACTATTCTTTAGGTCTTGGTATTGCAAAGGTTAAAGAACTTGTCGATAGGTGTGCAAAGGAAGGAATGCCAGCTATATGTCTGGCAGATCATGGTAATCTATTTGGTTCGCTTGAATTCTCACAGCATTGTTTAAAGCGTGGGATACAGCCTATTATTGGTGCAATTCTTAGAATCGACATCAATACTACCACTAGCAAAGTGTACAAGGAGTTTGAAGAAATTTTAATCATTGCAAAGACCGAGGAAGGATATAAAAACCTTCTTTACTTGGTGAGCACTAGTTTTTTAACAAACGACTTTTTCTATCCTCCTCACATTACCTTAGAGCTCTTGAAAGAGTATAGCAAGGGCTTGATAGTGTTATATCGTCCCGCTAAGAGAGACTTTGGGGAGCTGTATTTAAATAAAGATCATCAGATAATCAGGACACTGCAAGAGATAATTGCAGAGGATTTTTATCTAGAGATCGACAGGACAGTTGGCTACTATGATGCCAAGTTTGAGTCTGCTGTTTTGGAAATAGCATTTAACAGAGACATTCCAATTGTAGCGACTAATGACATTTACTTTTTAAATGTAGAAGAGTCTAAAGCATCGGATGTACTGAAATGTATTTACCAAGGCATTTTGCTTGAAGAGATGGGGGAGCAGAGAAACAACCTTGACAACTACTTTAGAAGCCAAGAAGAGATGAACGAGCTTTTCTGGGACTTGCCTGAAGCCATAGAAAATACGATAAACATTGCAAAGAAGTGCGTAGTATACTGTACCAATAAAAAGCCAAGATGGCCCTCATTTGTCCTGGAGGGTGAGGAGTCGAGGACTGAAGAGGAGATTTTAACAGAGGAAAGTAGGCAAGGTCTGGAAAAAAGGCTCCAAGCTGTGAAATACGACGTTAAAAGAGACGAATACTATCAAAGGTTGGAATTTGAGCTGGATATTATCAAAAAGATGGGGTTTTCGGGATACTTTTTGATAGTGTCTGACTTAATTAAGTGGAGCAAAAGCCAAAGAATTCCGGTCGGTCCTGGTAGAGGATCTGGTGCGGGCTCTCTTGTGGCTTGGGCTATAGAGATTACGAATGTTGATCCACTAGCGTTTGGCTTGCTGTTTGAAAGATTTTTGAACCCCTATCGAATTTCTATGCCTGATTTTGACATAGACTTTTGTCAAAATAGGAGGGACGAGGTGATAGAATATGTAAAGGGAAGGTACGGTAAGGAGAAGGTAGCGAGCATCATAACCTTCGGTACATTTCAACCTAGAGCTGCACTAAGAGATGTGGGTAGAGCTTTAAATATACCGCTAGTTGAAGTGGATCGTATTTGTAAGATGGTGCCTATAAACCCTGCCAATCCTGTGACATTGCAAGAGGCGATCGATTTAGACATCGGGTTACAACAAAGGAGCAAAAACGATCCTTTAATTGGAAAGCTGTTGGCTATTAGTCTTCAGCTTGAGGGTGTCAATCGTCACGTGTCAACACATGCTGCGGGGGTTGTCATTGCTCCTAAGCCTTTGATAGAGTTTATCCCTTTGTACTGCGATAAGAACTCTGCTATGCCGGTTGTGCAGTATTCTTTGAAATACATAGAAGACGCCGGATTGGTGAAATTTGATTTTTTGGGTTTAAAGACACTGACCGTCATAGATGACACATGTCAGCTTGTGTTAAGCAATCGTGGTGTAAACATCGACATCGATGATATACCACTTGACGATGAAATGACCTATAAGCTGCTAACGGAGGGAAAAACCACAGCCATCTTTCAGTTTGAAGGTGTTGGTATGAGGGAGGCTATGAAGAAGCTAAAGCCGGACAAGATAGAGGATCTGATAGCTTTAGGTTCTTTGTATAGACCTGGCCCGATGGACAATATGTATACGTACATAAACAGAAAGCATGGTTTGGAGCAAGCCGCATATTTGCACCCAAAGTTAGAAGAGATTTTAAAAGAGACATACGGCGTCATAGTATATCAGGAGCAGGTGATCATGATTGCGCAGCATCTTGCGGGATATACAACCGGTGAGGCTGATTTGCTTCGGAGAGCAATGGGGAAAAAGATCAAGGATGAAATGCAAGCGAGTCGTAACACGTTCATCCAAGGTGCGGTCCATAACGGTATCAGCGAAGAGCTAGCTGAGGAGATATTTAACTTGATCGATAAGTTTGCAAGTTACGGCTTTAATAAATCGCACGCTACTGCGTATGCCATAGTTGCATATCAGACTGCTTATCTAAAGGCTCATTATACGTTAGAATTTTTCGTTACTGCCATTAATTCTGAATTAAATGACACAGAAAAGCTAAATTTGCTGGTTGTGGATGCAAAAAATCATGGCATCAAGATTTTGCCACCTGACATCAATCATTCAAAGACCTTCTTTTGTATTGAAGATGGTGGCATCAGATTTGGTCTCGGTGCCATTAAAAATGTCAGCGTGAAGGCTATAGAGGAGATAGTCAAAATCAGAGAAGACAAGGGCAGCTTTAGCAGCATAGATGATTTTATCAAATCCAACATCGTGGATATAATTAACAAGCGGATGCTTGAAAATTTATCTAAAGCTGGTGCTTTTGATTGTCTTGAACGCAATAGAAGAAAAATTTGCGATAATGTTCCTTATATTATTCGTTGGATGGAAAACGAAAAAGAGTCAACACGGAAAACTCAAGGCAGTTTATTTGACGATTTATATTGTGAAGAGCTTGCTATATCGTTGCCTGAGACTCCTATGTGGTCTTTTCAGGAGGAATTGCTAAAAGAGTTTGAAGCGGTAGGCTTTTATATTGGAATTCACCCTATTGAGGAGTATTTAGTAAGACTGACTAAGATAGGCGTGGTGATGGGTTCAGATCTTATCATGATGGCATCTGAAAAAAGTATCAAAGTCAGTATTGCTGGTGCGATTACATCCAAAAGGATTAAGTCTTCAAACCGTGGTAGGTACGCTTTTCTTCAGTTGTCTGATCATACTGGAATTACTGACATCTCTATATTTGACGAGAAGCTGTTAGTGCAATATGAGAGTCAAAATCTATTGCAGATAGGAACGAAAATATTGGCGAAGGTGGAGGTCAGAAGAGACGAAAGTGGTTTACGTATCACGGTTGAAAATATGGAATTTTTGGATGAGGCAATGAGTAAAGTAAAGGTACTGTACACAGTTGCGATTCGTGATTTGGAAGATATAGAGAAATTAAAATCTTGTATATGCGAAGATGAAGAGGTAGGTATGCCAATGCGTGTTGTCGTAAGGTTTGACGACGGTTACGATGTGTACCTAAAGAGCATAAAGCCGATCCTTGTCGATCCAAGTCAACTTCAATCACTAAGAAGGTTGGGTGTGATAGAAGTGCTGTCAGAGGAATAATACCAAACCACATTTTTAAATGATTCAAAACGGATTTTGTGAAACTCGGCTCTGCGCAGGTATTTCAATACGCTTACGCAGCCTTATCCTCAAATCCATTTGCCTGATTCAATCTGAAACTTGGTATGAGATATGTTGGTGGGTCTGGATGGTGTTGAGACAAACATCCAGGCTCCTCTCCTTTGTCATGCGCATCTCTCCTTCATCCTACGCCTCTCCTTTGTCATGCCCGTTTTCACGCACTGCTGTCCGGGGAAAAAATTAAAGTTAAACTGTATTTATTTGTTAGTTGGCGTAAGTCT
>NZ_SCFA01000066.1 GCF_004210275.1 Rickettsiales endosymbiont of Peranema trichophorum | reverse complement strand
AACAAAGAAGTGAGCTTTGTGTACGATGACATAGTAGATGATTGGTTTAGCGAGGCAATAAGCATAGAGTCATACGACAGCTTTGTAAGAAGCTTGGTGGATGGAGACATGGAAAAGTTTGAGATGTACATCACAAGCTACATAATGCAAAGTGGGAGCTACTTTGACTTTAATAAGAACACACCAGAACAAGTCTTTCATGTGTTTATATTGGGTCTAGTTGTAGGATTGAGAGGAGAGTACTACATACGCTCCAATCAAGAGTCAGGGCTTGGAAGATTTGATGTAGTAATGTTGCCAAAGCAGAGTGGGAGAGCTGGTATTTTGCTGGAGTTCAAGGCAACGGATGACCCAAAGAAGCTGAAGGCAAAGGCAAAAGAAGGCCTAAAACAAGTGAAGGACAAGCAGTATCTTGAGCTTTTTAAACAGAACGGAGTGAAGGAAGTGGTGGCGATAGGACTTGCGTTCTCTGGAAAACAGATGTCTTTGATGAGTGAGAAGGTCCTATTGGAACACAAATAAGAGGCAATGTGAAATTATGAAATACAAACTACCGGTAGGAGTCAGCGATTTTAAAAAGATAGCAACAGGCAATTATGTCTTTACGGACAAGACGCTGTTGATCAAGGAAGTAATGGAGGATGGTGCTGATATTATACTTGTCACCAGGCCAAGGAGGTTTGGCAAGACGCTTAACCTGTCGATGCTTTACTACTTTTTGGACCATAGCCAGCCAAAGAGTGAGAATTTATTTGAGAAGCTGAACATAGGCCAGGACAAAGCATTTTGTGAGGAGCATCAGAATCAATATCCAGTGATATTCATATCGTTCAAGGATGTGAAGCAGTCTACATACCGAGGAGCATACGAGGATATTGTATGTCTTATTATGGAGCTGTATGAAGTACACAGGTATTTACTTGAAGTGGATGGATTGCTATCAGATAGTGAGGCAAGGATCTTTAAGGCATTAATGAACAGAGAAGGGAAGCCATCTGACATAAAGTCAGCACTTAGGCGGTTGTGCCTGTATATGTATAGGAAGTATGAGAAGAACCCAATTATATTGATAGACGAGTACGACACACCGATACAAGAAGCTTACCTGCACAAATACTACGAGAAGATGGTAGAGCTAATGCGGAGTATGCTTGGTCAGGCATTAAAGGATAACAGTTACTTAACAAAGGCTGTAGTCACAGGAATAACGCGTATCTCTCAGGAGAGTTTGTTTTCTGGATTAAACAACATAGAGGTATACTCGTTATTGAGAGAAGACTATGGGCAATACTTTGGGTTTACCGAAGATGAGGTTCTCAAACTGCTGGAAGAAACGAAGCAAGCAGTATCGCTTGATGCGATCAAGGAATGGTACAATGGTTATCAAATAGGGAGGCATGTACTATACAATCCCTGGTCGATAATAAAGTGTTTAAAGAACCATGGGAAGTTAGAGACCTACTGGGTCAAGACATCAGGGAATGAGTTGATAGAAGAGCTGTTAAAGGATGCGAAGCCGGAAGTCAGAAAGGAATTTGAGGAGTTGTTGCAGGGGAAGGTAATCACACAAGTACTGTCTGAGAATTTGGTGTTTCCGGACGTCAAGAAGAAGCCAGAAGCCTTGTGGAGCTTGTTATTGTATGCAGGATATCTGAAGGTGCTAAGTAGCAAGTTTATGGAGTATCACCTTGTATGTGAGATATCTGTACCGAACAAGGAAGTTGGAGGAGTATATAGTCAAATAGTATCTGAATGGTTTAGCGAGGCAACGAGCATAGACTCATACAACAGCTTTGTGAGAAGCTTGGTGGATGGGGACATGGAGAAGTTTGAGATGTACATCACAAGCTATATCATGCAAAGCGGGAGCTACTTTGACTTTAATAAGAACACGCCGGAGCAAGTGTTTCACGTGTTTATATTGGGCTTAGTAGTAGGGCTGAGGGGAGAGTACTACATACGCTCAAATCAAGAATCAGGGCTTGGAAGATTTGACGTAGTGATGTTGCCAAAACAGAGTGAAAGAGCTGGCATACTGCTGGAGTTTAAAGCAACGGATGACCCAAAGGAGCTGAAGGCGAAGGCAGAAAAAGGGTTAAAGCAAGTTAAGGATAAGCAATACCTGGAGCTTTTTAGACAGAATGGTGTGAAGGAGGTGCTTGCAATAGGGCTAGCGTTTTGCGGTAAGCAGATGTGTTTGGTGAGTGAAAAGGTCAATATATAATTTAGCTTGTGCTAAGAAATCGAGTGATATAGCATCAGGGGATTGCTAATGTCATGAAAAATCCCGATGCCTGCCATTGATACTCGCTCCATATCTGGAGCACAGGATACTACCTCAACAGCTAATGAGCACAAGAAGTACACATTAAGCGAGAAGCTGAAATGGCTATATAGGTCACAGGATACCTTGCCAAAACTGATCGAAGACGAGACTTTTCCTGACCAGAAGATGGACAAATATTATGTCAATTTGCGGATAATGCTAAATAGCCTGGGTAGCGGAGATAAGCAGGCGATAGAGGTACAGAACCTGTTTGAAGCGGTAGGAGATCAAGCTGCGACGGGTAAGGTGTTGATAACCGCAATAGCAGGTATGGGAAAGAGCACATTACTTAAGTACATATCGTACAAATGGGGGCAAGAAGATCCAAACAAAAGGCTATTTGGCGGCAAGTTTGATTATGTATTTAGCGTCAAATTAAAGAACCTAATGGCAAATGGATGGAATAAGCGTTCTGCGACTAAGGTAGACCCATTAGCAAAGTTTATATATGAGGGGTTGTTTGAGCAGCTGTTAGAGGTACAGAACAGCATTGAGGAGAAGAAGCAGGAGCTAGAAAAGCTAAAAGGCCAAAAAACTGAACGAAACGAAATACAAATTGCAGAGTTAGAGACAACAATTAATGAACGAGAAGTGAAGATCGATGATATGGAGATATCAAAGGATGAGGTGGTCAGGATCCTTAAGGAAGGTACCAGAGATGCAGCGGTCAACAAAAGAATACTGTTGTTACTAGATGGGTACGACGAAGTAGCCCACTTAAGCCACAATACCTTGATACAGAGGTTGCTAGATGAGATATGGAAGTTTGAAAACGTTGTGTTGACAACGAGACCAAATTCATTAGCACCAAGAATAGAGAATCAATTTGTCAGAAAGATAGAAGGAGCAGGATTAGGAGACAATGAAGTCAGACAGTATATAGATAGGTATTTTGAACATAAGGAGAACTTGCCTTGTCTTGATGGGGAGGTGGAGCATAGGAATCAGATGTTACGCGATGCACATCAAAAATTGAAGGAGAAATATGACAGCACCCCATCATTGAGAGAGACCTTGTCGGTACCAATCAATACGGTCATCTTTTGCTTGGTGAGCGGAGATGTTGAAGGAAATAGTCAATTTGATGAGGGTATTGAATTACCAAGGAGTAATAGGAATGACGATACCATAGGGGAGCTATATCAAAAGGCTGTGATATGGTTAGGCAAGAGATATGCAAGAAATAAAAAGGATGAACAAGATGTGACGCAAAATAGGATTCTAAGTACGGATGAGTTTAAATTACTAAACAAGGTGGCATATGAGCATTTCGTCAAGAACGAGGTCAGTATCAGTGGAGCATCATTAGACAAGGCGGCCATAGAAGGTGGATTTAGAGGCGTAAGGGTAGGAGACATATATAAATATGGTTTATTAAAAGCAAAGAAGAAGATAGGAGCACTATCGGACGATATGCTGCTACATCAAAATTACGAGTTTATTCACTTAAGCTTTCAGGAATGGTTAACGGGATATTACTTGCTAGACAAGCTCAAGCAAGGTGGAGAGAGTCGTAAGGAGGCTTTGCAATTTATATCAGAAGTGAAGACAGAGCCAAGGTATTTGGTGACGTTGAAGCTGTTAGTAGGCTTAGTGATGGGTTCTGAAGAGGCGATAAAGGAACAATTTTGGAATGCAGTATTATCAAATGCGGATGGAATGTTGGAATTAGATGTGGATAGCAAGGTGAGCTTATTGATGCATCTACTAGGACAAGTGAAGGAAGGCAATAGGTACAGGATACCGCACTATAAGGAGGTGGTAGCTTTTATAGATGGAGTAGTATGTACCAAGTTAGTGGACTGGGGCGACGAGATACGCGGAAGTACTTATATGTCTGTAAAGATGAAAGGTAGGTTGTTTGAGGTACTGGAAGGTGGTGTTAAGTTACAAGGTGCATTGGGGACTGCGGAGGAGCAAGGTAGTGATGTTATAGTTTCTCAGAAGGGCATAGAGCTAAAATCTATGATAAGACTGGTGGGTAAGGTGATAGCTCAGCTGTCTTCTGATGAACATACAAGAGTGCTTGATATATTAGAGAAATTGCTATTACCAAAAGAGGAACAGGAGGAAGGGTACTGGCAAGTACAAGGAGCGATATTGAAGGTTGTGCCCAAAGTGCTAGAGAATATGGAAGGGGGCGTCAGAAGCGCAAGGATCGGGGAGTTTGTTAATAAGGAGGTAATGAGTTTCTTGAGAGATGAAAATCTGAAGGAAGCTACAGGAGTTTTTTTTATTGAGTTGGGTACGGTTAAAGAGGTAGGAGCAGCAGCAGTGAAGAAATTAATTTCTCTTCTGAAGGGGGGGAAGGTGGGATACCGGGATGCTTGGTTTGTTGCTGAAGTGATAGGTAATGCAGTATCTGGAATCCATAGGGAAGCGAGGAATGAAGTATTCATGCAGCTGATTGCTATTCTGAAAGATACTGGCAGAGTCGTAGCTCTAGCGATAGGTAAGGTAGCAGATAAAGTAGACAAAGAAGTAGCGAAAGAAGCACTAACACAATTAATTCCTCTTCTGAAGGATGAAGTTGTACGCAGCAATGCAGTTCTAGCGATACATTGTGCAGCATGCAGAGTTGGAGTAGATCACGAAGTAGCGAAAGAAATCTTCATGGCATTAGTACAGCTTCTGGGGGATGAAGGCGACGGCCCTGACGGAGCAATTCAGCTCTCAGAAGAGGAGCGCGTTAGGAGAGCCGCATCTAGAGCGATTGGTGATATCGCATCTGAAGCTGATGCGTCACAAGAAGCCTTAACGCAATTAATTCCTCTTCTGAGTGATGAAGACGAGAATGTTCGCAGTGCTGCAGCCCGAATGATACGTAAGGTAGCAAATGGAGCAGACAAAGAAGTAGCCAAGGAATGCTTAATGCGGTTAATTTATCTTCTGAGTGATAAAGACTGGCGCGTTCGCGGTGCTGCAGCTGAAGTGATAGGTGATGTAGCATGTAGAGTTGGAATAGATCACGAAGTAGTCAAGGAAGGCTTCATAGCATTAAGGCGTCTTCTAAGGGATGAAGACGAGAATGTTCGGCAAGCTGCAGCTAAAGCGATAGGTGATGTAGCATGTAGAGTTGGAATAGATCACGAAGTAGTCAAAGAAGGCTTGATAGCATTAAGGCGTCTTCTAAGGGATGAAGACGAGAATGTTCGGCAAGCTGCAGCTGAAGGAATAGGCGATATAGCATGCAGAGTTGGAGTAGATCACGAAGTAGTCAAGGAAGGCTTCATAGCATTAAGGCGTCTTCTAAGGGATGAATCCAAGTATATTCAGCAAGCTGCAGCTAAAGCGATAGGTGATGTAGCATGTAGAGTTGGAGTAGATCACGAAGTAGTCAAGGAAGGCTTCATGGCATTAATGTATCTTCTGAAGAATGAAGACGAGAGTGTTCGCAGTGCTACAGCTCGAGCGATCGCTGAGGTAACATCTAAAGTAGGATTAGGCAAGGAAGTAGCGAAGGAGGCCCTAAGACGATTAATCCCTCTTCTGAGTGATGAATGCCAGTATGTTCGGGAAGCTGCAGCTAGAGCGATAGGTGGCACAGCATCTAGAGTAGAGGCAGACAAGGAAGTGGGGCAGACGGTCTTAAGACAATTAATGCTTCTTCTGAAGGACGAATACAAGTATGTTCGGGAAGCTGCAGCTGAAGCGATAGGACAGATAACATCTAGAGTAGATAAAGAAGTAAGCAAGGCGGTCTTAAGACAATTAATGCTTCTTCTGAAGGACGAATACAAGTATGTTCGGGAAGCTGCAGCTGAAGCGATAAGACAGATAACATCTAGAGTAGATAAAGAAGTAAGCAAGGCAGTCTTAAGACAATTAATCTCTCTTCTGGAAAATAAGAATGCGCGCTATGTCACAGCTGAAACAATAGGTAAGATAGCATCTAGGGTGGATAAGGAAGTAGCGAATGAAGCCTTAACGCAATTAACTCATCTCCTGAAAGATAGTAATACCAGGATAGCTGCAGCTGAAGCGATAGGTAATGTAGCATGTAGAGTAGAGCCAGACGAGGAACTAGCGCGGGAGATCTTAAGACAATTAATGCCTCTTCTGCAAGATAAAGGGCGAGATGTTCGGCAAGCTGCAGCTGAAGCGATAGGTCAAGTAGCATATAGAATAGATCAAGATGTAGGAGAAGAAGTCTTAACGCAATTAATGGAATTTTTGAAGGAATCGGCCTCGAAAGACAGCGCGAATGTAATTCATGCGATAGGCAAGGTAGCATATAGGGTGAAGGTGGACAAAGGAGCACGTGAGGCAGTTTTAATGGGGCTGATTCCTCTTCTGAAAGATAAAGGCAAGTATCCGCGCAAAGCTGTAGCTTGGGCGATATGTAAAGTGGCAGTAGATCAAGAAGTAGCAAAGGCAGCATTACTCCAACTAATTCCTCTTCTGAAAACTGAGAATATGCACAGATCTGTAGTTGGAGCGATATTTCAGATAGCGCAGAGAGTGAGAGTGGATAAAGAAGTAGCGAATGAAGCCTTAGAGCAATTCATTCCTTTTCTGAAAGATCAGGATGTAGCCTACACGCTAGGTTGTGTAGCATCCGGAGTGGAAGATAGAGAAGTAAGGAAGCAAGCTTTAATGCAATTAATTCTCCTTTTGAAGGATAAAGACAGTGGTACCCACGGGATCGCAGGTAAAGCGATAGATGCTATCATCTGTAATAGTGGCTTTAAGACACTATTAGACCTAAGAGAGACTAGCAGAACTGATAAAATAACACATGATAAAATTATCAGTGCATTATCTACTCAACTAAACGATCTTGGCGCATTAGAAGACATTCAAATAGATGAGTTACGGTCCGTACAAAAAGCTTTGGCTCCTGACTTCAAGGGTAACAAGCCTGTTGCAACCAGTAAGGGAAGCGAGGACATTTTAAAGAGCGTTTTAGAGCAAGTGTTGCAAAGATTTGACCATTATATAGGAGGTACACAAAATGTGCATGCAGCGTCTAGGTTGTTTAATGCTATCGAAGAAGATGATGAACGGGAAGATAGCAGGGACGGGTTACGAGATGAAATTAAGAGAACATTAGAAGTTAGGTTAAAATCATTGGATGACTATAAAGGACAAAGTTGGAAGCTTGTTTTGCCGATATTAGAAGTGATAGGTCAACATCCAGATGAAGAGGAGCCGAAAGAAGCAGAGTTGGTGAAGATAGCACGTAAGGTTTTGTACGAACAGATAGCTAAACCAGGGAATGCGGCTAAAGCTATAGAGGCTCTACAGGAGGTGGGTATCGATAATGTATTGCGTATGTCCTCTGAAAGCAGGAACCTATTGAAAAAGCTATATCAAAGTGTGCTTGAAGATAGAGTCATAGAGGAAAAAGAAGCCCAATTCATGGAAGAGTGCATGAAACACGGCATCACTGCTTTATTTAGACGAGATGGTAGCGTGATATTGAACGGTATCAGATATAGAGTAGAGGATGAAAAAAGCAAGAGATTGCTAGAGGATGTGATAGAGAAGACCCTGGATACACTAAGCAAGGGCGAGGATAGTGGAGAGCTAGGCTATTATGTAAAACTTGCCAAGCAGTATAAAACACATCAGCCAATGTTTACACTTGGGTCGGCTACATCCGATATTTCAAGCGAAGATGTAAAGAGTATACTAGGAAGCAAGGCTATAGTCACCAATGAGGGATGGCACACATCTATCATGCACCTATCAACACAAGGCAAAACACCTCCAAAGGATGTCCTTCTACTGATGGAGAAAAGGAATGTATTTGGAGATCATGTGATAGCAAAGATATCTGTGGATTCAGGCGGTGCATTTAGGAAGGAGATGTTCATAAGAGATCCTAGAAACGGTAAGACAGTCAAAGCTGGAAGTAATGAAGTAGCCAGGATGGAGAACATCATTGATGGTATGTCCTACAACGCGGTTGCCATGTTAAAGCCACGTTATTATGTGACGAGTATTGAACTCGACATGGAATCAGGAACCAGGCTCCTACAGTACGTGTCTGGTAAAAAGATAGATGTGGGAGTAGATGTATACAATGAGTTTTGGAGCTTGTTAAACCAGTATGGTCATGTAGAGGTGCTGAACTGGCTAGAATATGTAAAGAACGCAGATGGTACAGTATATGAGCTCAAGAAGGAGAAATTGTTTGAAGAAAAGGAGGTGAACTATGTACTGACGAGACAGGAGAGCTTTGAGATTAATATGTTGGAGTTCAACAACTTAGAAAGGCAGCTACAGCCTATTCTTACAAGCCTCCATTTAAAGGAAGAGGATGAGAGAGAAGTAGCAGAGATAGAATCTGACCCATATAAGAAAGGCTTCTATAAAGCACTGATATTACAACTGAATGGAGTATATGCTGCGTGTTTAAACATCAACAGCGAATTGATATCAGCAAAGGAAGAAAAAGGTCATTTGGGTACTTTTGGCGGATTAGTGAAGTCGTTTGGAGAGGGAATGTCACTATTTGGTGTAGTGGGGTTGTCATTAATAGGAGATGTGATGGAGAAAATAGACAGCACCCGTCAAGAGGAATCAACGTCCCAAAGAGTCCAGCAATACCTTAAGCTAGCCAGCACTAGCACAAAGATGGAGAGGTTTGCAGAGAAATTATCAAGAGAGCTTGTTAAGATTGCAGGTGCCATCAATCTTGAAGAGGACAGTACTGATCATATAGCAACAGCCTTGGATATAGCAGGTAAAGAGCAAGCAGACATGGTGACATCTGCCTTGTTGACAGTACAAGGTAGAATAGCAGACGTATCATCGGCCAAGGGGGCAGGAGAGTTAAAGAGCTATACGGATTATTTGAAGAGGTTCTTCTCAAACGGTCAAGTTGCGAAGGTGAGTGAGCAAGACCAAGATATGTCAAGAGGAGAAGAGGAAGCAAAAAAGGTAAGTAAGCTAGTGATACAGTTAATATTGGAAGGGAAATTAGCAGATATTCAAGTGGTTGACGAACAGGTTAGCACTGTAATAGAGCTGCTAGGCCTCAAGGAGCCCCTACATACTGTAGGCACTACCCCAGCCCCTGCAGTAGATGCGGTTACGGCAGGACCAGTGACCGTAAATGACGCAGCCGGTACTGATGAATGCGGCTCAGGAGATAAGGATAATATGGACGATACTGTACCAAACCACAAGGCAAGAAAATTTGTTGTAGAACATGCGATAGATGGCAGATACGGTATCATGAACCAACTAGAGATGATTAAAGGCGCATTGCCAATCAGCGATCGGGGAAGGATGCTCTCGGCATTACTTGACGGTGCTGAGGAAACGGTAAAAGCGATAAAGGGAGCATTAGGAGAAGAGTCAAGGAGCGAACCTCAGTACAACAATGCGAGAGAGAAGCTGTTTATATGTTCCTCGATAACCTATAGATTGCCCGGAACATGGGATAGACTGAAATATGTCCTCAAAGAAGCAATCAAAGATGACGAGGGAGAGAGCTATTTAGACATAGACAGCAAGTTAAATACATTTGATAACGTAGTATCTTACTGGACAGGTCTAGAAGAAGTGACGAGTAAGATAGGTAACGTAGTAAGGCCAACGCTAGTATTAGGAGGAGCGACAGCATCCTACATTACAACGAATAGACATAGTGAACTGGTATGGGCGATGTCTCAGCCTGAATTTGGATTTGCAGAAGGAGGAATGGTACAGAAGAGTCTGTATTACCTCACATCGGGCATGACAGCAGTATACTTTGGAGGATTAGCGGCAGGTGCTATAGGAGCAGCTACAGCTGCGGGAACCACAGGGTTGATGACAGCACCTGTACTAGTACCAGCATCTATGGCGTTGTTAGCGGGAAGCAGTTTAATGGGAAGAGCATCGGTAGATTTAGGGCTTGTATCAGAGGATAATAGCTGGGTATACACCTTGAATACGGGAGCAGGATTAGGGATGGAAGTATTGGGTCTATTTAATGCACCATCAAAGATACTAAAAGCGATGCATGGTATAGGAATAACGGCATACTCAGTAGTACCATTGCAAAGTGCTTATAGTAATCTAAAGAGTATGTGTGGAACCGCATACGAAGGAATATTTCCACCGGAAGGATGGTTATCAAGCGAGCAAAAAGCAGAGCTATTAGGATATGAGAAGTTGCTGGTATATGGACTTCACAATGGAGAGGTCAAGTTATTAAGTGATATTTTGGGAGAAATAAAGGAGAAAGGATATAAATCTGTAGAATTATTGAATACAGAGGACCAAAAAGGACAGAACTGGTTACAGATGGTATTGTCATACAAGGATATCAATATCACCAAGGAGATGTTGGTGGTATTGCTGTCAGAATACGGACCAGAAAGTGTAGATGCAATAACAGGACTGGTGATGGAAAAAGCAGGAGATAAGTTTGTATTGGAAGAATTGATGAAGAAAGCGGAATTATTTGGAGTTTTTATAGAAAAAGCAACAAAAGATGTATGGAAAATAGGAAAAGGAGGGATAATCGATCAATTGATAGAGAAGAAAGAATCTCAGTTAATAGCTAAGGTATTGGAGCACTTATCCTTGTTACCAGAGACAGAGGGTATAGTGGTAGATACATTGAATACAATGCTAGAGTCTGGCGGAAGATTGATAGATCTAATAAGAGATACGGAAGGATGTAAGAAGCAAGTGGAAGTGTACGACGGTCATTATAACAGACTGATAGAAGAGAGTAACATACACAGCATAACGAATATATTGAAGATATTAGAGAAAGACGGTGTATTGGAAGGGAATATAGAGAAATTACGAGAGAAATTGCAAGAAATGGATAAAACATCTGTATGTAGTGACATTGAGAGCTGTCAGGAGAAGGTGGAAGTCTATAAGGGCTTGAAAGATGTATTATTGAATGGAGAGAAGAGACTGGGCGAAGAGATGGAGGTGATAGTAAGGGGAGGAGAACTGAGAGTGGAGTCGCTAAAGATGAAGGAAGCCTTAGCATCTATAGGAGCAGAGCTGAAAGGAATAGTAATGAGCAAGAAGGTTATGGAATTAGGGAAGGAGTTAAAGGCGCATGCATATCAAATGTATGAAGGTTGTGGCTGGTTTGGTTCATGGAAGAGCAAGATAATAAGCGGTGACTGCAAAGGACAGAAAGGATGTATAGAGAATGAAGAATTTATAAGGAAGGTGGGAGAGTTAAATGGAGTAGTGGGTAAGGAATCTGTATTAAGGTTACCGATACCGGAGAATGGAGAATATAAATTAGTAGAAGTGATGAATTGTGTAGAGAAGGAGGGTAATATATGCTTCGTGGAGAGTATGGGATTAAGGATGCTAAACGAACACACATCTAGCGTGATAGAGATATCGAAGAAATACAGCGAAATAACAAGGACTGTGAAAGAAATATCGGAGATATATTGTAATAACGTAGAAAGTGATAAGGAAGGAATCTGCCACTACGACACATCACAACATTGGATACCTGTCGAGGAGCTGTTGTAGGCTTATTGGGAGAGCGAAGCTGCAACCCAATAGCGTATAGGGAGATCATGCAAAAACGGCGTGCGGTGATGCCATTATTGGTAGTATTCAGTAAATGTGAGTGTTTACGTGCTCAATTATTAACTGCGCTATGACCTAGTTTTTTATACAGAGTTAATTTGTGTTATCTGACTTTTTATCTGAAGTGTAGAACATGTGTAGAACGTAGTATGATTTTAATAAACAAATTCATGAAAAAGATGGCGTGCCCGGAAGGATTTGAACCCACGACCCACTGCTTAGAAGGCAGTTGCTCTATCCAACTGAGCTACGGGCACAACGAGAAAGTTGAACAAAAGTATAAAGCCTCTCTATTGTATAGTCAATCACTTATGTGTTTCAGGGCGACTGCTCACAATATTTGCAGTGAGTGTTCATATGGTTCCTCTACACACTGCAGCTCTTACGGTTCAGATGGCCCTGAAGATGAAAATGGTGTTGAGGCCTTTGACGAAGAGCATAGCTCAATGAGCAATGATGGCGTCTTTGGGGGCGATAACGCGACGCTTGATGGCGACACAATATTTGAAAGGACACTCAATCTGACGTATGGATTCTGACATATTGTATACGTATTTTACACTGAAGCTGAAAAGTAAGGTTGCCGGTATTGCAGTTTTGTGATACTTACTTTGATCAGCATGCCCTAATTGTATAGTCAAAGTTATTATGAAAATCCTCCTGAATTTACCCTTTAAGCCCGAAGCTTTTTTTTGCTCAGCAAAGCTCATGGTGTTTGTACTACTTCTTGGTAATCTAGTAGGGTGCGATGCTCTTTCCAGATTACATTCAAAAAACAAGGTGGAAGTTAAGGGTGAAAGAATCAGTGCATTGGCACAACCGGCAATACAAGGAGTAGAAGAGCAACTACATCCACAAGATTACAGCAAGATCGTCCCACAAAACGTCCAATCGGTCGATAGTTCAATTGGCGTGGATTCAATAAAATACCCAAATATTTTATTACCAGATACACTAAAACAGTTTCAACAGTTCAGCATAGGTACAACCACCAGATTGTCTGGTGTAACGTCCCCTATAGTTTCTGATGATAAGCTGATTATGCTTGATACATATGGTAAGATTAATGCATACAGCATTACAAACAGAAAGATGTTATGGTCAAACAGCTTTTTTTACAACCTCACGCACAAGGGTCGATTTAGCGGTAGCACCTATAACCTTGGTGGAATGTTACACACTAACGGGGTAATATACGCTACAGGCGGTCTCAATACTGTTATTGCACTTAATGCTGAGGATGGGAGATTGTTATGGTCCCGGGAGATCTTTAGCATGACAAGAGCAACGCCTGTACTCCATAAAAATATTCTTCTCATACAAGGCTTGGACAACAGCCTGTACGCTTTGCATAGTGAAACAGGAGCTGTAGTTTGGTACTACTTGGGCAACAAAGGGGAGATGAGCATTACCACTACAACTGCACCCGTTGTCAATAACAATAAAGTGATCTTCACGTCTTCAGCTGGAGAGATCATAGCTCTTGACATCGCAGACGGTTCAGAAGTGTGGTCATACGATGTTGCAATGAACATTAGCGGCGTTGGCGTACAGAGACATGTGTACGACGTTGTGCATCAGACTTTAATGGACGGTAAGATGCTCATCACGTATGGTAACGATGGCGCTGTTATGGCCCTTGATGCTGGTACTGGCATACCTATCTGGAGAAGAGCACTATATGTCAACAGACCAATTTGGTCATATGGAGATTTACTGATAGGAATCACAGAGTATAAGCAGCTCGTTGCATTTAGTAAGCTTAGTGGTAAGACGAGATGGGTAGTGGATCTAAGCGCTCACTTAACAGATAGCAAGTTAAGCAAAAAGGAAAAATCTGGAGTGGTTTGGATGCAGCCTATTGTAACCAATGGAAACATCATGTTGGTCAACTCTGTTGGTCAACTCTTGAAGTTTGGGATTGGCGATGGCTCTTTAGTTAGCATCCAACCTGTTCTTTCTGGAGTTTATAATCCACCAATTGTCTCTAACGGAAGCTTATTTTTGATTTCTTCTGCAATAATTGCTCAATATAAGTAATGTTATGGTTAAAACTAGACACTTTCACATATCTAGTTTAAAATTGGCACAATGAATCAAAGTAACTCATAAAATAACGCTATTGTAATGGATGCAATAACTATAAGCGGTGGTAGTCGGTTAACTGGCGACCTCGTAATCAGTGGTGCAAAAAATTCCGCTCTACCTATTC
>NZ_SCFA01000077.1 GCF_004210275.1 Rickettsiales endosymbiont of Peranema trichophorum | reverse complement strand
ATGTGACGACCTCAGAGCAAACGGCTTCCTCATCAAAAAGTTTCGACCTGTGGTCTCTCTCAATCCTGCAACCCTTGAGCACTATCCAATCATTCAAAATATTGCAAGGTTTTACGTTTACGACTTGTCCAAAGAGTGTGGCCACATCTCTGCAGATTGGGCAGTACCAGCGGATGGGCTCTATTTTAGCTTTGATCTCAAGCATTACTTCACAGAACCATCAAGTAAAGTGTACTTGGTTAAAGTATACGATGAGCTCGGAGGATTTGCGTTGCTAAATAAAGCTACAGAAAATCCAGACAACACTTGGAACCTAGCTGAATTTTTTATTATAGCAAAGTTCCAAGGCCAGGGAATTGCAAAGCATGTCGCACATAGGATATGGGATATGAACCCTGGTAGATGGGAAGTCGCAGCTATTCCGGAGCACAAGAGCGCTATTGCTTTTTGGACAAATACAATCAAGCAATTTACCAATGGGCTTTTTGACGTTTCAACCCAACAAATTGCATACGACAAGCATCAGCCCAGAAGAGTAATCTTCACATTTGATACAGCACTGTGTAAAACAGTGTGAACAACCTCCTCTTCCTTTATATGTCTGAAGGTCCCCATGTCAGATCTCTTTTTAGCATATAAATGAGGCCTGTACCAGGCTCAATACATGCCAGATGAACCCATCCATTGCAAAAGAGTCTTTGCGGTATTTGCTGGCCTCTAATCACTAGATCTATTAGCTCCCGTGGAGCATACACTATGGTGGTGAGTCTCTGGGGCTTATGATACGGCTTCACATCGTCTATATATAATGACTGAAGTGGTAGCCCTGTCATCAGATCGCTAGCATTACCTTGAATGACACCCATCTTACCTGTAATATTCTTTGTAATCTTGCTACCGCTGCCATATGCCACATTATCAAGAGTTGCAAACAGATATTGTGAGTTGATCCAATGAGCCACAACCATTGAAGCTCCTAGAATTGTCCCCAACAGCGCACCTTCTTTGGAATCACAGCGATAATAATAGGAGTGAAGAAAGCATTCCCCCTTCAGATCTATGTTTCTTGTTATGTGTCTTGGGCCTACTATTAAAGCTTTATTCCCAGCGAGGCCCCACTCAGGTCTAGCTTCCGACCAATCTTGAGAGCGTCTAAGTGCACAGTATGTCGCTTTGTCTGGAGTGATATCCCCTGCTATACTACGAAGTCGTCTGAGATTGTTGACTTCTCTTGCATGCTTCAAATCACGTCGCAACTTCTCCAGCTTCAATGGGTGTAACGCCTCACATTTTTCGACATCGTAAAAAGTCACTGCATCTGTAGTGGTATCGTGTTCCGCCGCAACGAAAATCGTCTCTTTAGGTATTTTGATGCCACTTTTGAACAGTTGAGTTCGTACTTCTATGTCATTTAAAATATCCACTATGATACGTGCGTTAGGTCCTCCATGCTTAGCACCGCAAGCACCACAGTCTAGGCCTGTAGCGTATGGATTATTTTGCGTTGTGCTACCATGTCCACAAAACACTACGATCGTTGCAAAATTTTTGGTCAACCCCATCATTTTCAAAAGCGTTTCTGCGCAAAGAACACGGTCCTCTAAGCTTAATCTGTCCATCACAAGCTTGGTGTTGATCGGTCTGCGTATAAAACGCATTAAAAAAGCTTGGAGTCTTGAAGCTAATAGAGGGGTTAAAGAGCGCAGTACCATCAATAAACCAGCCATCATACCTAAACCCTCGGCTAAAGCAAAAGGCGTGGTAGAGGTATATTTCAAGGACTGATATAATCGCTTGAACGTTACCACCATTTTATAGCTTTGACGGTCTTCATTGTAATCCTTGTCATTACATGGCAATTCATCTACAACATGTGAAGGGAGTAGCAGGACTGGGCAGGAGTTGTATTGGGTCCCTGTTACCTTGTTAGCGATCTGTACTGGTACACCAAAAAAACCAGCAACACTAAAAGTGTTGTAATTGCCCCTGCCTTCCAAAGCCTTACGAAATGGTTCAGCACGAACATCCATACAAAACACGAGCTGTATCTCATCAACACGTTCAAGATCAAGATCTTCCACAGCCTCTTTGCTCAATTCTCTAAACAAAGCGGTCCTATAATTTACCTCCAGTTTCTCCATTGCTAGTAGTCTGATTATACTGTCATCGGATGATTTCTTGGCATCCTCATACCACCCTAGCATAGCACCCGCTTCTGGGTATAACACACATGCTATGCTCAGACGAACCGCAATGTAATCGAGCTGCGAGATCGAAGGTGAGCGTGTATTGTCAGGATTGTGACAAGACCATTCTGTGAGGTATTTGACGTACGAGGCCCAACCCGGTAATGTGGCCACCATTATCCTCAAAAATCCCTCACAATCCTCACTGGCAATTCCCAACTTTGATATGCATTCTTTGATCGCATCTTCTGAGTTAATCGGCAGCTGCTCAAGCCATTGTTTATCCATCTCATTTTTGCAGAGGCTCTTGTCATATATGCACAGTCGTCTCCAGGCCTCGTACAAGCCCTTGGCTCTAAATGGCATTTGAATGGTGGCTTGTCCAGCATCGCAATATGCTTGAAGCCATTTGATAGTTTCGCGATTCACATCTTCAATACCCTTAGGCAATGCTTTTTGCTCAAAATATACTGCAGCATTTTGCAAAGCCTCTTCAATCGGTAAATCCTCCATCCCATGCAACGGATTGATTGCAATTAATTTTTGAAGTGGCCAAAGCGGTTGAACAATCTTAAAACTTTGCTTTACTGCTTCTTGAATATTTTTCACTACTGTATTCTTTTACAAGTATTCATAATGTTTTCGGCAGGCTGTTACCGTCTTTGAAGCAGGTTGACTTGCGTTCAGAGCTACCACATAACACATTGCTCTCCATGAACTATCATTGTCTTGCCTTTCAGCTTTCTTTAGAAGTAAAACGACTAACCACATTATAGTCATAATGATCGCTCCAAGAATGTGGTAAATGCTTAAAGCTTGTGGCTGCATTAGCCCTATGGACTCTGTCATATCAACGATGAAGTGTACTGTATAACCATAAAATAATCCAGCAGAAGCCGTGGCGATAATCACTACACAAAGATTACTTTCATCTTTTCTGCTTAATATCGCTATTGCAAATTGTATACTGATTAAAAAAGACAACCAAAGCAGTATGAGCCTGGTATCTAGGACACACTCTTGGCCAGTTGCAAATGCAAATCCACATGCACCAAAAATGCCACAAAGAATCGAGCGATACAGAACTGATAAGCTATAATCACAGAACATATCAAATCTTTGTTCTTTGGATGCACTACCACTGCTTAAAAAAAGGTATGCTTTAAATAAACCATGCAATGCCAAATGTGCAACTGCGGCTGAAAACAAACCCATTCCACACTGGGCAAACATGAACCCCATTTGGCTCATGGTGGAACAGGCGAGCATCCGCTTGACATCTGTTTGAATTAACTTCCATATCGTCCCTAGCACTGCTGTTAGCATACCAAGCACAAAAATTGATGTCATGAGATGCCCATACTGAAGATACATATGTGCGAACCGGGCTAAAAGAAAGCCACCGCCGTTTACAAGCCCTGCATGCATCATTGCCGAAACCGGCGTTGGAGAGTTTAACGAGCTAATTAGCCAACGATGAAATGGCCATATTCCCGATTGGGCCATAGCAGCTACAAGAAGCAACACCAAAGCTAATAGTATCCAATTGGAGATCTGATGTTGTTCTACTATAGCTTTGATGCTCGTATGACCTGTAGCAAAATACAGAATTACTAACCCAAACAACATACAGGAAGCACCGACCAAGTAATTTGTAGCTGCAAGTATGCCGGAAGCCTTAGCAGCCCTCCACCGGGGCTTATGAATCATTAAGGACACTAGCAGCGCGTTATTTAGACACCATGTCATAAATAGCATCATGATCTCATCAGTCGTCACCATCAGCGATACCGATGCAGTAAGTATGATAAGCTGAATAAAGAAAGCACGATACTTAATGTCCCCCTTCATATAGCGCCTAGCAAAGCTACCAACGCATAAGGCTACAAAAAAGACCAAGGCTACCATGAGAAGCCCTAATCCATCTGGCATGTCAAAACATTTACTTATCATGAAAAGTCGTTACCACTACCAATCACTTATCAAACACCTTCAGAACACTCACCCAATACGAATCGTATGTGTTCCCATGTCAAATGTTCGTATGTCAACTCGCATGTCAAAGCTAACACTTGCTCCTAACCCTATGTTTCATGCTCTTAATATGATTTGCCTAGACATTAACATACCAAATACAATCACCACAAGTAAGTAAAGTGGGCAGTATTTGCATTGAGCATAGAAACTTAAAGACGGTGTAGGTATTTGAGACAAAAAGGTGGCTTGGGAGTTTATTTCTGTAGTTTGTACCAAACGGCCCATTGGATCAATCATTGCTGAAGGACCGGTATTTGAGACGATTAGAGTGCTAATGCCAAACTCTATGGCCCGCATTCTTGTCATCATAAAGTGATGATGTGGCCCCATGCTTTCACCAAACCAGTTATTATTGGTTAAATTTAATAGCAGCGCCACATCTTTCAAATCATACGACGATATCAAGTACGGAAAGATGGATTCATAACAAACTAAAGGGAGCACCTTCAGTGAAGCATCCCCTATGGTATCTCCTATGGTGAGTGTTTCAGTTTTGTTGCCGTGTGAAAAATCAGCCAAACCAGGTACGACTTTTTGTATCAAATTTGGTAACACGTGACGGAACGGTATGTATTCACCAAATGGCACCAGAATCCTCTTATCGTATACTCCTTTTATGTCCCCAATGTTGTTTAGCACGATAATGGAATTATAAAATTTCATAGTGTCGCTGGTCGCTTCTATTCTGTCCACTCCTGTAATGAGGTACCCATTTTTTGGCAGTATTGTAGCCAATGCCAAATAAAGATCTGAATTGTCGTATACGCCAAAAGGTAAAGCTGCTTCTGGCCATACGATAATATCAGCACTCTTTTTAGAAAAATCACCCATTATAGGATCATTTGTCAGGGCTGTTTGAGACAAATTTAATAATTGTCTCAAATTGTTGTATTTCTGAGCAACATCTGACGTACCTTTAAAGTTTGGCTGTACCGCGTATATTTTGTAGGGCAATACCTTAAGGACATTCTGATTGTTGACACGCCAATAACCGTAACAATAGATAGAAATAAGCGCAACCAACGTACATGAAATAAATGTCTTGTTTTTAGAATAAATGGATGTTGCAAATATACACATTATCCAACTGAGAAAGTGGACACCTACTATGCTTGCTATCTGTGCTAGGTATATTGAGCTGGATGCTGTATAACCAAGCAAGTTCCATGGAAATGGAAGCACCAGATAACTCCTGATTATCTCGCCAATCACCCAAATCGTCGCGAATGAAATGACATATAGTACTCTGTGTTGTTTGAAACGGTCTGCCAGGACTGCGACTATCCCTATGAACAGAGACATACAAAAAGGAAGCAGTACCAAAACAAAAGGAATCACCCATAGAAATTCTCTAAAATGATCCAAAATCGAGTACGTTATCCAATATAAACTTGTTAGAAAGTGTCCATAACCAAAGCAAAAACCTGTCCAAAATTTGCTTCTTTGGACGTTATCAAGCAAAACCAACAAAATGATGAACGCAAAGGGGAGCGCAAGTATAAAATCAAAGGGACTAAATGCGATCGTTAACAAAGCGCCAGCACAAAAGGCAACAGCAAAGTGTATAAATCTATTATTAGATTTTACAATGTAAGGCTCAGTGGATTGCATCGTTTTTAATCAATTTCGTTAAAATAAGTAATACACATCACGGCAGAATTCTGGTAGGATTTAGTACCGTATTTCTAATTTCCATATGTAAAAACCGACATGTTCCCTATCATGCTCATTGCTGCAGCAGTTCTTTTAGTATTTCTATTGTTTGTGGTCATTTTACAAAGGTATAAACATCATAAAATCCAGCTCTATCAACTTTCAGCAGATCATGCCAATCTAAAGGAGGGATTGTATCAGAATTTTACACAACTGCAAGAAATGATAAGAGGAGAATGTATGTCATTAAGCTCCTCAATGTCGGGGCAATTGCAAAATATCTCAAGCATGCAGAGGGATCAGTTAACCATCTTTGGCAATCAAATATCAGAGTTAACGAGGCTTAACGAGATGAAGTTTGAGACGCTACGACAGACTTTGGATAACAACCTTCAGAGACTACAAAATAACACCACGTCTCAGTTAGACAAAATAAGGTCAACCGTAGAAGAAAAGCTTCATGAAACGCTTGAGAAGAAGCTTGATGCATCATTTCAAATAGTGAGCGACAGATTGGAAGCGGTGTACAAAAGCTTGGGAGAGATGCAAACTCTAGCTCACGGGGTTGGAGACCTCAAAAAGATATTTTCCAACATCAAAGTACGCGGCACATGGGGAGAAGTACAGCTTGAGACACTTATCGCACAGATTTTAACACCTACTCAGTATTCCAAAAACGTACAGATAAGGCCTTCAAGCAATGACAGAGTTGAGTATGCTATAAAACTCCCAGGCAGTGACATTAATAGCAACATATGGCTGCCTATAGATGCCAAATTTCCATTAGAGGACTTTCAAAGGCTATTAGAGGTCCAAGAGAGGGGTGTGACGAGTGAAATAGATGCACAAAGAAAAGCCTTTGAAAGCAAAATCAAGTTATGTGCCAGAACGATATCGGAGAAGTATGTTCATCCTCCTATTACTACGGATTTTGCAATCATGTTTCTTCCAATAGAGTCATTATATGCTGAAGTACTCAAAATCAACGGACTGATAGAATTTCTGCAAAGGGAGTACAGAATAGTTATCACATGCCCTACTACCTTTTTAGCAATATTAAACAGCTTACAGATGGGTTTTAGAACACTTGCGATACAACGGCACTCGCAGGAGATATGCCACATCTTGGAAGCTATCAAGTACGAATTTGCCAAGTTTGCAGATGCTTTAGGTCGCATGAAGGTAAAAATAGAGCAAGCTGGTAAAGAAATAGACAACGCAGAGGCCAAAACCCGTCTTATTCAAAAGAAATTGGACGATGCAGGTAACATTGGGATGCTCACCCATCAGGAGTGATACGAATTTCCAAAAATCGGCATGATACCAATTCTCATTTTTAAATGGGCCAAACGGATTTTGTGAAACTCGGCTCTGCGCACGTATTTCAATACGCTTACGCAGCCTCATCCTCAAATCCATTTGCCTGATTTAATCTGAAACTTGGTATCACTTAGCTTCATCATCCTTGATCTCCTCAAACTCAGCATCTACTACCTTATCTGTTGTAGCACTCTCACTGCCCTGTGTAGCACCGGCGTCATAACGCTCTCCAGAGGTTTCTGGACCCTGCTGCTGATATGCAGCTTGCCCCAGCTTCATGCTAACTTGACTTAAGGCCTCAGTCTTTGCTTTAATGTCATCAGTATCCTCAGTCTCCAGAGCTTTTTTAAGATTTGTGATAGCTAATTCAACTTCCGCTCTATCTGCTTGAGGCACTTTATCCCCCAGCTCTTTTAAACTTTTCTCTATGGAATATGCTAAGCTGTCTCCATGGTTTTTGGTCTCCACAAACTCCTTGCGTTTAGCATCTTCACCGGCATGAGTCTCTGCATCCTTGACCATCTGCTCAATCTCCGCTTCCGACAAACCACCTGAAGCCTGAATCGTAATCTTCTGCTGCTTGTTGGTTGCCTTGTCAAGCGCCGATACGTGTAGTATACCATTGGCATCGATGTCAAACGTTACTTCGATTTGTGGTAACCCTCTAGGAGCTGGAGGAATGCCCTCAAGATTAAACTGCCCTAAGAACTTGTTATGCGCGGCTATCTTACGTTCCCCTTGAAATACTCTAATGGTGACTGCGGTCTGATTATCATCTGCCGTAGAAAACACCTGACTTTTCTTAGTTGGAATCGTTGTGTTCCTCTCTATCAGTGGTGTAAAGACTCCGCCTAGAGTTTCCAGTCCTATGGATAATGGGCTGACATCTAGCAATACTATATCCTTGACGTCTCCGGTCAGCACACCACCTTGTATAGCCGCTCCTATTGCGACAACCTCATCTGGGTTGACCCCTTTGTGTGGCTCCTTACCAAAAAATTCTTTTACAGTTTGAATAACCTTAGGTACCCTTGTCATACCTCCTACAAGAACCACTTCATCTATGTTGCTGACGTTCATACCAGCATCTTTTAAAGCAGCTTTGCATGGTTCTATAGTTTGCTTGATCAGATCTTCTACAAGGCTTTCAAACTTGGCTCTTGTCATTTTTAAGTGGAGATGCTTTGGACCAGATGCATCTGCTGTAATGTATGGCAAATTAATATCAGTCTCCAGCGTATTGGAAAGCTCCATCTTTGCTTTTTCAGCTGCTTCTTTAAGACGCTGCAGTGCGATTGGATCTTTTGCCAAATCTATGCCGTTTTCTTTTTTAAATTCGTCACATAGATATGACAATATTCTAATATCAAAGTCTTCACCTCCAAGGAAGGTATTACCGTTTGTGGACTTCACTTCAAAGATACCTTCGCCTATTTCAAGTATCGAAACGTCAAATGTGCCACCTCCCAAGTCGTATACGACTATGGTCTTGGATCCAGATTTATCAAGGCCATACGCCAAAGCTGCTGCAGTTGGCTCATTTATTATTCTTAAAACTTCAAGGCCCGCTATTTTACCTGCATCTTTTGTCGCTTGTCTCTGAGCATCGTTAAAATATGCTGGAACTGTAATCACTGCTTTCGTTACCGCTTCACCGAGAAAATTTTCTGCGGTTTCCTTCATTTTTTGAAGAACAAAAGCACTGATCTGACTAGGAGCATATTTTTCTCCTTTGGATTCCACCCAAGCGTCTCCGTTCTGTGCCTTTGCTATTTTGTACGGGACTTTTGAAGCTAACTCTTGTGTTTTTGGATCTTCAAATGTGCGTCCTATAAGCCTTTTCACTGCAAAAACTGTGTTAGCAGGGTTAGTAACGGTTTGACGTTTTGCAGGTTGTCCTACTAGGCGCTCTTTGTCTGTAAATGCAACTACAGAAGGAGTAGTTCTGCTTCCCTCAGAGTTTTCAAGGACCCTAGGGTTTTTACCTTCCATAATTGCAACGCATGAGTTTGTAGTACCCAAATCTATTCCAATGACTTTGCTCATATTAATTCACCTATTTAATAAATTTACGATAATAACCTATAGGTCATATAGGTGTTAAGATCATGAATTACAATATGTAGCTTAGCAAAAAATTTTATGTATTTGTTTGTTAAAATAGATTCTACAAAATCAGGCAAAATAAGCGTTCCACGAAAGACACCATAAGTTTAGATTTAGCATATAAAAACTGCAACAGTAAAATATTAGTTGACCTACTTCACTGAGTGGCTTTAACCTGAAGGAAATAAGGGGGCATCAAAGTAAACCGTGTCACTACTAAGTGGTATCAAATATATTGAAGATAACAATTTTTTTGTCAGGGAGACGATTGCAGACTGCATACCGATCGCTTGCCATTATGACGCAAATACACTTCTGACAAAAAATGGGCAACTGCTGCAAATCATTAGAGTACCAGGATTTGAACCGCATGATGACAAGTTCCGCAAGGTCAATCTTAGGGAACTAGTACGTGAAGTTGTCAAAGATGTAATTGTCAATAGTGGATACGCTGTGTACGTTCATGTCTTGAGGGATAGAAGGGACATTCGCCAGCATGCTTCCCTGCCTTTTGGATTTGCTGATATGTTGGATAAAAAGTGGTCTAAGAAAAACAACTGGGACCAGCAATTTGTGAATACATTATTTATTACAATTGTAGGTCATGCTGTCAATATACCACTGTTTAATCCAGTCAGCTTTGTTTTTAGTGCAATCAAGCATAAATACTTCAAGCACTTGGAAAGCACAGCAGCTGACCTTAGCAGATTAACAGCAGAAATAGAAAAAAGGATAGAAAGATTTTCTGCTAAAGCACTGACGATTGTTCCTTCAAAACGTGGCATGTTGTCCGAGCCACTTTGGTTTTACCGCAATTTAGTGCAGTTTATTGATCGTCCAAGCGCACTACCGATAAAAGACTTATCTGAATCATTGTCTAATATTGATATTCGCCATCAATTTAACACCATGGAGATAGTAAGTAACGAGTCTACCAGATATGTCGCTATGTATACTGTCAAACAAGCCCAAAATCTACCGGTCGAGGTGTATGACAAACTGCTACAATTGGGAACCAAATTCGTCATCTCTGAGGTGATATATCCAATGCCTCCTACAATTGGAGGTAAGGAGTACAACAGAATCTGTGATATTCTTGCAGCATCAAAATCAACTGGGATTATTGCTAATAACGATTTGGGGACTATAGCTAAACTGGGTCAAGATGCCAGCTATTGTGCACATCAAATCACTATAGCCATATGCAGCGATCATATCGATTTTTTTCAAGCAAAGATCAATATGATTACCAAAGTCTGCAAAGAAATTGGTATTTTGATAGTACGAGAGGACTTTAACATGGCAAGGTGCTTTTGGGCACAGTTGCCTGGTAATTTCAAGTTTATTTGTAGACCACAGTACACCGTATGCGAACTTACCTGCCCTCTCAGTTCTATACATCATCAAAACAGAGGAGTATACAACGGCAGCAAATGGGGACCATACGTCCTGCTTTTTAGAAACTTTGATGGTAACCCTTATTACTTTAACTTTCATAGAGGGGAAAGTGGTAATACCCTGGTTGTAGGGCCAAAAGGAGCTGGTAAAACTGTTTTGATGAGATTTTTTATAACCCAAACGATGAAACTTGCTCCCAAAGTGATATATATCAATCTTGAGGGAAGATCGGCAAACTTTACAAAGGCCATAGGTGGTACCTACATCAACTTAAAACTCAGTGAATTTGGTGCAGTCAAAATTTGTCCTTGGGATATGGGGCTAGTCAACAACGATATTAAAGCCATGGAAAAACTGCTGACAAAAATGTTGCTTCCTGATATATCCCCGACAGCAGATCAGCAAACTTTTATTAGTAGCATTGTAACAGCTGCTTTTGGTTCCGAAGGGCCACAAACAAAAGATGAAAAGTATCTTGTGATACAAAAAATGATACAAGAATCTTCAGATCCTCTCATGAAACGTTGTTTAAATGGACTATTGAGTGCTGAAGTATATTCAAAATTTTTTGATGAAGACTACTTGGATTGTTTTAAGGAAGACATGATATCTATAGATTTATCAGAGTTATCATCCGCGCCTGCAGTATTTGAAATGCTTGGATTATTAATAGCCCTAAAACTGGAGTCCTTGCTACAAGGTCAACCAACGATAGTGGTAATCGATAAATTTGACCTACTGTTAAAAAACGAAGTATTCGCTCAAATTTATGATGTATGGCTACGTACATTGACGTCTTTAAATGCAATTGCGTTTGTGGCCTTGGATCCTAGCTCGTACGATTGTAGTACGCTGACACAATCCTTGGAGGCTTTTGCTACCAAGATATTTATGTCTGATAAGTTTGCCAATAGGACTTTAGCAGATACATTTCAACTATCCGAATGGGAGCTAATAAAAATCAAGAGCTATGATCAATACCATAGGATGTTTTTGGTCAAACAGCTCGGGGACTCAATAATCGGAGTGTTGAACCTATCGGAATTTCAAGAAGAACTAAGTACCCTAATATCGTGAAATGAGTGTCGAGATATGTCGTTATACTTTATACCATCGTCATCTTTGATCCATAATAATATAATGGAAAGGACTCCACCAGCTGTGTATTTGAGCATGATCTTTACATTTCTGATGTGTTTATTACCCTATACAACAAACGCGTGCGATGATGATGGAGCAGATGGTAAGAAAGGTTTTGTTAGACGTTTTTGTAAACCAAAATTTCCAAGCTTTGGAGAGAGTATGGAGTTGACGATAACTGGTTCTGACTCAGATCCAAAGTATAAATTATCAAGAAAATACTGCTGGTTTAGGAATATTTTCAAACATGACGCTCCATGTGCAACTAGTTGGGGAGATATTCATTCGTTTGAATATGGGAGTACAGAACTAGAGTCCGGACAAACGTTTAATCTCGGCAGTAGGAAATGGTGTATGATTCGTTATAAAAAAGGTGATAAGCTCCCGTCTGGTGAGACCTATTCTGATAATATTCCAGCAGTACACGCTTATACTATTAATGTATTTACCGGAAGTTGTAGGGAGACCGGCACACACGTGACATTGTACGTGAATGAGCCGATTCCTCCTGGTCCAAATTTCAGCAAGGTTATGCCTGCGTTGGTCTCTGTGACCGTTGACGATCAGATTCCGCCCGCCAGCTCATTTGAAGAGCCTATGATCACTATTAAAGCTGGAGGGGGCGATTCAAGCAAGACTTTTCAAAATTTAACCCTGAAGTATAGTTTTGATCAAACAACTCCAAACGAATCTTTATGTCAATCATTTCAAAGTATACAATCTATCAGCGATCAGATATATTGCGCAACCATAGATGATACCAGGCCTTGGGAGGTCTGCGCATGTCAGGCGAGCGCGGCAACAACAAGTGAACCTGTGATGTGCGTTAAAAAGTTGGGATGCGTTCCAAGGTTAGTTCCAGAGTCTTCTCGCATTAAAATTATAGCAGAAAATGTAGAAAATATCATCAACAATCCAGACGGTACGCAGGAGCCAGATGATAGGCCTACAATGCGTGTAATGTTCGTACGTACCAACTCTGACGGGTTGCTTAGAACGATATCAGATGGCAAAGAAGGCGTGCCGATCAAGATAGGAGATGACGGAAAAAGGTATCGAGTTCACAACGGTACACAAGAGTTAGTAGGCGAAGTGGAAGACGTTCAATACAATACATTGCCAACATCACCCACTGATTCAAATACCATCAAAGAGTACTACAAAGATACTGTTTATACTGATGGACAAAGATTGGATGGATTGGCTCACGATCTCAAATCTTTCTACAAAGTACCGCTAATGACATTTATTCCAAAGTATACGGAGAACAAGATTTTTGAAAGGATTTGGTACTACAAAGTAGACTACAGTGAAAGTAGTGATTCAATCTCAGGAGCAGGAAAGTGTGTAAGATTTTTAGAGGGCAGTAAGAATGATTCCCACAACAGTAGACAAGGCATGGTTCCACAAGGGCCTAGAGATTCAACATTATGCTGCCCAGACTTCATACAAGACAAGACACAATGTGCTATTCCCCCGGACACATCTTGCCCTACGTACTCTACTGCGCCGATACCAAAACAAAGCGATACAAAAGCGGTATCAGCCTATTGTCCAGGTATTTATACTGGACTAAACAACCTGGATATGATTTGTTTAGTCTCTGGAGCCTCATTTCCGGAGGACATGGACTCTAACTTATCAAATCAAGCAAAAGAAAACATTGCGAAATGGAAACAAATTATTAACGAAGCTGATCCTGCTGTCTGTGATACTTTAGCAATAGGTTTACCGAAGGTGACGGACAGTACAACGCCTAGTAGCAGGAATGGGTATGCGCTATGGGGCAAAGGCCGTACCAAGGCTACACGCTGTGCTATGGGCTTCACTCAGAAGGTATCGGTTAAGGCTATGTTAAAAAATCCTAGTACACCAGTATCGTTGGGGGAGCAAGAAGCATTAAAAGAGGCGGAAGATATGGTCAATAAGCTTCAAAATGAGGCGGACAATGCTAATACTAATATTGACACCAGCATGTTACAGGATACGAATTACATCACATTTTATGTGAAGACACTACCACTACCAGAGAGGAGCGCTCGGCGGGATTCAACAAACCACAAAGTGATTAGAGCCATTATTGGCTCACCTTGTGTCAAAGCTCCAAATGGCTCTTGATGTGGTAATACCTTATTATCTTGTGTACTGTATCATACCAAATTTCAGATTAAATCAGGCAAATGGATTTGAGGATGAGGCTGCGTAAGCGTATTGAAATACGTGCGCAGAGCCGAGTTTCACAAAATCCGTTTTGAATCATTTAAAAATGAGATTTGGTAT
>NZ_SCFA01000122.1 GCF_004210275.1 Rickettsiales endosymbiont of Peranema trichophorum | reverse complement strand
AACAAAGAAGTGGGCTTTGTATACGATGACATAGTAGATGATTGGTTTAGTGAAGCAATAAGCATAGAGTCATACGACAGCTTTGTAAGAAGCTTGGTGGATGGAGACATGGAAAAGTTTGAGATGTATATCACAAGCTACATAATGCAAAGTGGGAGCTACTTTGACTTTAATAAGAACACACCAGAACAAGTCTTTCATGTGTTTATATTGGGTCTAGTTGTAGGATTGAGAGGAGAGTACTACATACGCTCCAATCAAGAGTCAGGGCTTGGAAGATTTGATGTAGTAATGTTGCCAAAGCAGAGTGGGAGAGCTGGTATTTTGCTGGAGTTCAAGGCAACGGATGACCCAAAGAAGCTGAAGGCAAAGGCAAAAGAAGGCCTAAAACAAGTGAAGGACAAGCAGTATCTTGAGCTTTTTAGGCAACAAGGTGTGAAGGATGTACTTGCGATAGGCCTTGCGTTTTGCGGAAAGCAAATGTGTCTGGTGAGTGAAAAGGTTCTGTTGGAGCATGAATAAGAGGCAAGATGAAATTATGAAATACAAACTACCAGTAGGAGTCAGCGATTTTAGAAAGATAGTAAAGGGCAACTATGTTTTTACGGACAAAACGCTGTTGATCAAAGAAGTAATGGACGATGGTGCTGATATTATACTTGTCACCAGGCCAAGGAGGTTTGGCAAGACGCTTAACCTGTCGATGCTTTACTACTTTTTGGACCATAGCCAGCCAAAGAGTGAGAATTTATTTGAGAAGCTGAACATAGGCCAGGACAAAGCATTTTGTGAAGAGCATCAGCATCAATATCCAGTGATATTCATATCGTTTAAGGATGTGAAGCAGTTGCGCTATAAAGATGCGTACGCGAATATAGTGGCACTGATAAGTGGATTGTACACAGCGCACCAGTATTTACTGGATGGTGAGGTGTTAGCGGAACATGAAAGGGCAAAGTTTATGTCTTTGCTAAGGGGGGAGGGTCTTAAAGCCTATATTGAAGCATCACTTAGCCAACTCTGCATATACATACACAGATATTGTGGGAAGAACCCTATCATACTGATAGACGAGTACGATACGCCGATACAGGAGGCTTACCTAAAAAAATACTACGAGAAAATGGTGGAGCTAATGCGGGGCATATTGGGTCAGGCATTAAAGGATAACAGTTACTTAACAAAGGCTGTGGTTACTGGCATAACACGTATCTCTCAGGAGAGTCTATTTTCTGGGTTGAACAACATAGAAGTATACTCGTTACTGAGAGAAGACTATGGGCAATACTTTGGGTTTACCGAAGAGGAAGTGGTGAAGCTACTGGAAGAAACAAAACAACCTGTGTCTCTTGGTGCAATCAAGGAGTGGTACAACGGGTATCAAATAGGGAAGCATGTATTGTACAACCCATGGTCGATAATAAAGTGTTTAAAGAACCATGGGGAATTAGAGGAGTACTGGTTAAATACCTCAGGGAATGCCTTGATAGGGGATCTGTTAAGAAAGGCAAAACCTATAGTTAAGGAGGAGTTTGAAGAGCTGCTACAGGGGAAGGTAATAACACAAGCACTGTCTGAGAATTTGGTGTTTCCCGATATACGAAAGAAACCGGAAGCCTTGTGGAGCTTGTTGTTGTATGCGGGATACTTGAAGGTACTGGAGAAGGAAAGGCAAGGTAACAAGCTGATATGTCATTTATCGATACCAAACAAAGAAGTGAGCTTTGTGTACGATGACATAGTAGATGATTGGTTTAGCGAGGCAATAAGCATAGAGTCATACGACAGCTTTGTAAGAAGCTTGGTGGATGGAGACATGGAAAAGTTTGAGATGTACATCACAAGCTATATCATGCAAAGCGGAAGCTACTTTGACTTTAATAAGAACACACCTGAGCGAGTGTTTCATGTGTTTATATTGGGCTTAGTAGTGGGATTAAGAGGAGAATACTACATACGCTCCAATCAAGAATCAGGGCTTGGAAGATTTGACGTAGTGATGCTCCCGAAGCAGCATGAAAGAGCAGGTATCTTGCTAGAGTTCAAGGCCACAGACGACCCAAAGAAGCTGAAGGCAAAGGCGCAAGAAGGCCTAAAGCAAGTTAAGGACAAGCAATACCTGGAGCTTTTTAGACAGAATGGTGTGAAGGAAGTACTGGCGATAGGGCTTGCGTTTTGCGGTAAGCAGATGTCTTTGGTGAGTGAGAAGATTGTAATTGATGAATGTGACTAGGAAAACATATTCAAAGAGAATGTGTGAGGGGATCTGGAGAAATCAATGATTGCCAGTTCTCCATAGCGTTATAATCGAAGTGGTGCTGATATCTTGAATTGGGTATACAGTATATAAAGGTGTTTTAGATGTAATTTTTTATTTTGCACTGAGTTAGCGTTCTGCTAATACATTCTATCGTATCAAAACTGTTCTCAGTAACATCATATGAGGTTAACTTATGCCACAATATTCATTAAGTGACAAACTCAAAAGGCTTTATGAGGCCCAAGATACTTTGCCAAAGCTGATCGAAGACGAGACTTTTCCTGAACAGAGGATGGAGCAGTATTACGTGAATCTGCGTATTGTACTGAGTACTAGGAGTGGTGAGGACAGCAAGGAGATAAAGCTCTCGGAGCTTTTTGATAAACAAGATGACCAGGAAGCAACTGGCAGAGTTTTGATCACCGGTAGTGCAGGTATGGGAAAAAGTACACTGCTGCATTATGTCTTGTATCAATGGGGTGCAGGTAAACTATTTCAGAATAAATTTGACTATGTTTTCGGTATCAAGCTAAAAAATTTGTTATCAAACGGTTGGGACAAGCGTTCGGGAACCAAAGCTGATCCACTGGCAAAATTTATATATGAAGGGTTGTTTGAAGGAGCGCTTGAGTTAGAGCACAAGAGAAGCAGCGGAGAGATGAATGAGATATCAAAAGATGAGGTCATTAGGGTTTTTAGGGATCACGCAAAGGATAAAGCTCTTAATAAAAGAACACTATTGTTGTTAGATGGTTACGATGAGATTGCCCATTTACGTCATAATGTAGTGATACAAAGAATCTTAGAGGAGATTTGGAAATATGATAATGTGGTTTTGACTTCAAGACCAAATGTACTACCACAGAAAATAGTGGACAAATTTAACAGAAGGGTAGAGGCAACAGGCTTAGGAGAAGCAGCAGTAAGGGACTATATCGATAGGTATTTTAAGCATCAAAAGAGCATAGTTAAAAGCGATGAAGCCCTTGCTGATGTGACAAATAGGGAAGCCAAGCTATTAGCAGCATATGATACTACGGAGGCTTTGAGAGAGACTCTCGCTGTGCCTATTAATACCGTAATATTTTGCCTAGTGAGCGCAGATTTTAATCATCAAGAAGGGGGAGCCTTAAAGGAGGTAAGTATAGGTAAATTGTATCAAAGAGCAATGATATGGTTGGGAAAGAGATACGTAGCGAAGAAGGGGGAATTTGAACGAAATGACCAGGCTCTTATCAAGAGTGTAGAATTTGAAGTGTTAAGTAGAATTGCGTACGAACTTTTTATAGATAATCGATTAAGTGTTGAAGGTGTTGCGATAGATAACATAGCGATTGAGAGCAGTAAAGGGGCTGTAAGAATTGGTGATGTGTATAGATGTGGTTTGCTAAAGTCAAGGAGGAAGGTATTTGGTGATGTGTCCGACGACATATTGTTACGTCAGCAATATGAATTTATTCACTTAAGCTTTCAAGAATGGTTGACAGGGCATCATTTATTACAACAACTGGTGATAGGAGGTGAAACTGGGAGGAAAGCGTTAAGTTTTATATCGCAAGTGAAGATGGAGCCTAGGTATTTGATGGTATTGAAGATGTTGGTAGGGCTTGTGATGGGAGAGTCTGGAAGTGATTCAGGAAGCTTGAAACAACAATTTTGGAGTGGTGTTATAACAAACGCTGATGGTGTATTAGAATTAGATCTTGAGAGTAGAGTCAAGATGTTGATGCATCTTTTAGAACAGGTGAAGAGTGAAGAAAGAGCATACATTCCGCATTTTAAGAAGTTGGAGGAGTTGATAGACGAAGTGGTATGCGGGGATGTAATGGGCTGGACAGAGCATATAAGATCCAGCAGGTACATGTCTGAGCAGGTAAGTCGTGTACCGCTTATTTTGCTGGACAGGGGGCTCAGCAATATCAAGGACACAGGAGGGAATGATGAAGCCCTCAAGATTGCTATCATGATATTAGGCAAATTGGCTGGCAGGTTTAGTGAGGGACATGAAGATGTGCTTAATAAGTTGCATCAGTTACTAGATGAGGAGTCGGTTGATTGGCAATTGAAGAAGGTATCAATAAGAAGCGTAGGTGAGATCATCAAAGTCGCACATTCAGTAGAAGCGAAGGGTATCATCAAGAGAATTGTGGAGCTGGTGCTGAATGATAATTTGAGGGAGACAGTAACGAAAGTAATAGTGTCCTTGATCGAAGCCAAGCGGGTATTTGGAGATTATGTATTGAAGTGTTTTAATCAGTTGCTGATAAGTGCAGTAGGATCTAGGAGTAAAGTAGCAAGAGCGATAGTTGACCTTGTATTTGAAACATCTGTGGAATTTAAGAGGACAGCAATAGATTGCTTGATTCCTCTTTTGAGGAGTGAGGAGGCAGAGATACGTATGTCTGGGGGGGAAGCCATCAGTTATATAACTGATGGGGATTGTGCAGAACTTAGAGAGAAAGTCACGGACAAGTTGTTACCCTTTTTAAATGATGAGAATTTGGACATTGTGATTGCCGTGACAGAAACTATAGGTGACATTGCAGAGAGAGGAGTGCTTCCCAGTGAGGTAAGATTAAGGATTCTGGATAGTATGGTACCTCTATTATTGAATGAGCATGTCCATTGGTACGCCTTGAGTGCGATATACAGAATCTTGGAAGGTGGAAGTGATGAAGTCCAAATTAGGGCGATCAAGATACTTACTCCATTTCTGCAGAATAGTGACAAGAATGTTCGCGAGTCTGCGATGAAAGTGCTGGGTAAAGTAGTTTCAGGGAATGAGCTGCCTATAGCAATCAAACAGGAGGCATTCAGACTCATCGCACCTCTTTTGAAGGATAGTAATGAGTATGTTCGCTGGTCTGCGGTGCAAGTGCTGGGTAAGGTAGTGTCAGGGAATGAGCTGCCTATAGAAGTAAGGCAGGCATTGTTCAACCTCATCGCACCTCTTTTGAAGGATAGTGATTGGTCTGTTCGCCAGTGTGCGGTACAAGTCCTGGTTCAGGTAGTTTCAGGGAATGATGTCCCTATAGAAGTAAGGCAGGAATGGTTCAAATTCCTCATCCCTCTTTTGAATGATCAGTATGTTGGCCAGCGTGCGGTGCAAGGGCTGGTTAATGTAGTTTCAGGGAATGATGTGCCTATAAAAGTAAGGCAGGAATGGTTCAAATTCCTCATCCCTCTTTTGAATGCTGGTGATCAGTCTGTCCGCCAGTATGCGGTGCAAGTGCTGGTTCAGGTAGTTTCAGGGAATGATCTGCCTATAAAAATGAAGGAAGAGGCATTCAACCTCATCGTCCCTCTTTTGAAGGATAGTAATCAGTATGTTCGCCAGTGTGCGGTCCAAGTCCTGGTCCAGGTAGTTTCAGGGAATGATCTGCCTATAACAATGAAGGAAGAGGCATTCAAACTCATCATCCCTCTTTTGAAGGATCGTAGTGGGGATGTTCGCCGGTCTGCGGTGGAATGGCTGGGTAAAGTAGTTTCAGGGAATGATGTGTCTATAGCAATGAAGGAAGAGGTATTCAAACTTATCCTCCCTCTTTTGAATGATGGTTACCGTGATGTTCGCCGGTCTGCGGTGCAAGTGCTGTGTCAAGTAGTTTCAGGGGATGAGCTGCCTATAGAAGTAAGGCAGGAATGGTTCAAATTCCTCATCCCTCTTTTGAATGATCAGTCTGTCCGCTGCTATGCCGTGCAAGTGCTGGGTAAGGTAGTTTCAGGGAATGATGTCCCTATAGAAATAAGGCAGGAATGGTTCAACCTCATCGCACCTCTTTTGAAGGATAGCGATAAGGATGTTCGCGTGCATGCGGTGCAAGGGCTGGGGCGAGTAGTTTCAGGGAATGATGTACCTATAGCAATGAAGGAAGAGGCATTCAACCTCTTCTTCCCTCTTTTGAAGGATGGTGATCGGGATATTCGCAAATCTGCAATGTTGATGCTAGCATCCTTATCAGATGGAGTTTTGCCTTCAGGTATAAAACTTCAAGTATTAGAGCAATGTAGTTCAGGGTATAATCCCAATGCTCAGGAAATACAGCACCTTATAGCAAAAGTATTAAATACTGGTGGATTGATCACAAAAATATGGCAAAGAAAATCCGGGTATTCTGGAAATATTAGCGGCCACTGTACACAGGTTGCACAAATACTATCCAAAGCAGACGAGCCATCATCTAGGACTTCTAAAGTGCTTCAGGAATTATCCGTCTTATTACAAGATTCAAGAGAACATGTCCGTCAAAATGCTATGCTAGCGATCAATCAGATCATGCAAAAACAAACTATTGAGCAGCTTTTTGAGATCAGAAAAGAAGCTACCCAGTCGCAAAAGATACAAAGCTGTGTTGTACAATCTTTGGCTGTGAAGTTAAATGAATTGAGCAAGCAAGAAGCTGATCAGAAGGATATAAAGCTGATATTCTCTATATTTGAGGCAATAGGACAATATCCTGATGAGGATGACCCAGACGAAAAGCAATTTGTTAAAGTATCGAGGCACTTGATCTCTGAAATAGTTGGGATCCCTGGTAATATACCAAAGGCAATAGCACTTGTGGAGAAGAAAGGCATTGCGAATATTTTAAGCATGTCATCAGAAAGCGTCTACTTTTTAAGGAAACTATATCAGGGCATACTTGAGGATGGCGGTATTTCGGAAAAAGAGGGTCGGTTTCTTGAGGAGTGCATGAAAAACGGTATTACGGCCCTTTTTAAACGAGATGGAAGCGTTATAGTGAACGGTGTGACTTATCGCATGGAAGACTACGGAAGTAGAGTGAGATTGGAGGCGATAATCGAGAGGACCATAGGGTCTCTCGCTGACCAGAATGTGCCACATTATCAAAATAGTGCGCGTGAAAAGTTTATGAAGCAATACCTAGAATTGGCAGTACAGTATAAAAACAATAAGCCGGTATTTCCTGTTGGCACTGACGCCACGGGAGCACCTATGATGACAATAGCAGCATCTGATGTTGGTGGAGAGATAGTAAGTGTGACTGGTAATGGTAATGTAGAATATGGCACATGGTATGTATCTGTCATGCATTTATCTACACAGCATAAGACTGAGCCGAGCGACGTATTTTTGATTCTTGAGAGAAGAAACGCTTTTGGTGATCATATCATCGTCAAGGTGTTTGTGGATCAAGATAGTCACCAATTTAGGAGCGATGTGCTAAGGTGCTATCCAGGAGGAATGAACATTATACACATTGCAAAGAATACGCCAGTAAGCCTTGAGGAGCTTATGCATGGTATGGAATACAGGACGGGCAGTAAGAATAAGCCGCGTTACTATGTAACTGGAACAAGGTTGAAGATAGAAGAAGGTGTGAATTTACTAGATGGTATAACGGGCAAAAAAGTAGATGGCGCAACCAGCTTATATGAGACGATGTGGAATCTATTAAGCAAATATGGAGTATCAAAGCAGTTAAGTTGGACGGAATATGTGAGAGGTGAAGAAATTTATGAGTTGAAAAAGACAAGCCTGTTTAAGGAGAGGGAACCAGGCTATCTTCTCACAAGACAGCAGAGTCTTGATGTCAATATGATGGAGTCGCTTATAAGTGCCAACTTAAGGGAAGATGAAGAAAGAGAGGTAGCGGATATAGAATCTGATCCATACAAGGAAGGCTTTTACAAGGGTCTGATGTTGCAACTTAACGGAGTGTATACTGCGTGTTTAAGTATCAACAGTGAACTGATATCACCAAAAGAAGAAAAAGGGAATTTGGGAAATTTTGGAGGTTTGGTGAAGGCATTAGGAGAAGGGGTATCGTTATTTGGCGTAGTAGGGTTGTCCTTGATAGGCGATGTGATGGAGAAGATAGACAGCGGGCACCATGAAGGGCAGATGTCTCAAAAAATTGCAAATTATTTAAAATTAGCGGGTAATAGCGCAAAAATGGAAAGATTTGCAGAAAAGTTGGCGCGAAAGCTGGTAAATGCTCTAGATAACCTAAACGTTGAAGAAGAAGGCAACGATCATATTGCTACTATGTTGTCTGCAGCAGGTACTGAGCAAGCTGATGTGTCGACTTCAGCCTTATTGATGGTGCAGGGTAGAATAGGAGATGTGTTGGATGCTAGGAAGGCAGGAGAGTTGAAGAGCTATACAGACTACATCAAAAGGTTTTTCTCTGGTGGAAGTGAAGAAGTAGTTGAAGAGGAGGAAAAGCAAAGGATCGATGGGGAAGAAAAGGCGAAGGGGATAGGTAAGGTGATAATCAACACCATTTTTGAAGGGAAACTGATAGGTATCAAAACAGTTGATGAACAAGTGCAGACTATTGTCAAACTGTTAGGTGTAGATGCTAGCATTAGTACAGATGCTCAAACCGCTGATGCGGCGGTTCATTCTACAGCTCAAGTGATTACAGCTCCATCTACAGACCAACAAGACCAAGAGCCACAAGCTGTTGGAGGTAGTGTATCAGAAGTCGCTCCACATGAAATAATCAGTGATGCCGTACCAAACCAAAAGATGCGAGAGATTGTTGTACAATATCTTTTTGAGGGGCGATGCGGTGTTGAGCGCCAGTTGAGTGCAGCTAAGTGGATATTGAGTGCGAGAGATACTCATAGTAATAGTGAAGGGAGCCAGCCTGGTACTTCTTCGAACAACCTAGTGACTAGCACTGCTATGGGTAAGCAATTGGTACAAGAAGCACGATGGTTGGTCGTTAAACATGTGTTGGAAGGTGAACATGGCCTTGAGGAGGGAGTAAAGACAATCAAGGGAGTATTAGGAGAAGAGTCAAGGAGCGAACCTCAGTACAACAATGCGAGAGAGAAGCTATTTATAGGTTCCTCGGTAGCCTATAGATTGCCCGGAACATGGGATAGACTGAAATATGTCCTCAAAGAGGCAATCAAGGATGATGATGGAGAGAGTTATTTAGACATAGACAGCGAATTAAATACATTTGATAGCGTAGTATCCTACTGGACTGGTCTAGAAGAAGTGACGAGTAAGATAGGTAACGTAGTAAGACCAACGCTAGTATTAGGAGGAGCGACAGCATCGTACATTACAACGAATAGACATAGTGAGTTGGTATGGGCGATGTCTCAGCCTGAGTATGGATTTGCGGAGGGAGGAATGGTACAGAAGAGTCTGTATTACCTCACATCAGCAACGACAGCGGTATACTTTGGAGGATTAGCGGCAGGTGCTATAGGAGCAGCTACAGCTGCGGGAACCACAGGGTTGATGACAGCACCTGTACTAGTACCTGCATCTATGGCGTTGTTAGCAGGAAGCAGTTTAATGGGAAGAGCATCGGTAGATTTAGGGCTTGTATCAGAGGATAATAGCTGGGTATACACCTTGAATACGGGAGCAGGATTAGGGATGGAAGTACTGGGGTTATTTCATGCACCATCAAAGATACTAAAAGCGATGCATGGTATAGGAGTAACAGCATACTCAGTAGTACCATTGCAGAGTGGTTATAGTAATCTAAAGAGTATGTGTGTAACCGCATATCAAGGAATATTTCCACCGGAAGGATGGGTACCGAAGTATAAGGTGAAGGAAAGATTGGCGGTCACAGGCCAGGAGCTAAAGAAGCTGGTATTAAGTAAACAAGAAAAGTCAGCCGACCTTATAACGAGCGAACAGGAATTCAGAGTCATAGAGATATCTAAGAGCCATGACGGAGTGGCAAGAACCGTGAAGGAGATATCGGAGATGTACTGTAATAACGTAGAAAGTGATAAGGAAGGGATATGCAAGCAAGAAGAAGGCGGGCAATGGATACCTGTAGAGGAGTTAGTGACACTTCAATTATAACCCTTACAAGTCTGGTGTAGGAACGAGTGAATTGTGTGGTGGTTGTGTGAGTATCATTATGTTTGATAATTACACTTATAGAACATTATTATACCTTCCAGTATACCATATACAATTATGTCTCATTGCTATTTTATGGTGTAAAAGTATTTATGCTCTGATTTATAATAATGGCATATTATTTATATTGTACTGCAAATACTTTTATGCTACAATCTTAACCATTAACACATTTACAATAAAATACATTATGGATACACGCGCCACAATAGATAAAAACAGCAGAATACTCATCCCCACCTCTATTCGTAAAAAGCTGCATTACTCTATAGGTGATACGGTTGTTCTAAGAGCCATTAATGGCGAGCTACACATTCTCAAGTTAGAACAAATAGTGGCAGAAGCTCAACAATTGGTAAATCAACATTACATACCAGAAAGTCCAAATATCCCAGATGCATCACCACAACAACTTTATACTTCAACACAACATCCAAACCTCCACAACCAACACGATCAAGAACAACAATGACTAATAAAACTATTCTGGATACTTCCTCACTCCTCATCCTAATCACAAAACAAAACGGCTGGGAACAAGTACTCTCGCTGCTCCCACAAGCCATCATCTCCAATCTAACTGCATCCGAAGTCACAACGGCTCTTATCAAAACTCATTCAATCCCCTCAGAGACAGTCAAATCTATCATCAACAGTCTAGTTGCTGCATCCATACCTTTTGACGAAGAGCAATGCTATCTAACAGCAGAACTAGTATCCAGCATACAACAGTATCACCTCCCCTACCCTGATAGAGCGTCCCTCGCATTAGCCAAAATCCACAATTGCAAAATTCTTACCGCAAACCAAGCTTTACAAAATATCAAAATAGAAGGAATAATAATAGAATCTATCAAATAACACACAAATGTCAGACATTATTACACCAGAAACATTACTTTCTACCATAAACTCTGTCCAAGAGAAGATGCGTGATTACGCGCAACATGCTTTTGCCAAAAATACCTATAGAAACTACAAAAGTGACTGGAAAAGCTTTTGCTTTTGGTGTGAATTATCGAAAATAGACCCATGGGCCTGCACCCCTCACATACTATCCATATATATCACCACACTTGCAGAGCAAAATTACAAAGTATCTACAATCCAGCGCAAGCTCTGTGCCATCTCAACCTATTATCAGTACAAGGATATCAACCTTAATCTAAACGACAGGGAGTTTAAGGCGGTATGGCAAGGGATACGTCGTAAACTAGGGATAGCCAAAAGAGGAAAAAATCCAATACTTGTCAAAACCCTAAAGCTTATGCTTCAAGATATACCCTCCAATACTAACATAGGCTTAAGAGACGCCGCGTTGTTAGCCTTTGGCTGGTCCTCTGCTATGCGTAGGTCTGAAATTGTAGCTCTCAACTGGTCCGATATAAGCTTTGTAGATGAAGGCGTCATAGTCACAATCAGACAAAGCAAAACCGACAAGTTTGGTGAAGGTCAAAAAATAGCCATATTATACGGTCGTCACAAACTTACCTGTCCAGTTACACATCTATCAAATTGGAAAGCTATTAGCTATACTGCTGAAGACCAACCAGTGTTCTGTGCCGTCTCTAGGGGCAATAAAGTAAAACATAGTAGACTCTCGTGTATAGATGTGGCAAGAATAGTCAAAAAATATATCAGGTCGATAGGTCTCGATGATAGTGTATTTGCGGGGCATTCCCTGAGGAGTGGTTTGATTACGAGTGCATCTAAGAACTCTGTACCTGACTACGTGATTATGAAGCATTCGAGGCACAAGAGTGCGCAGATGATACATGTATACACACGTGACCAGTCATTAATCAACGACAACGTGACTGGAATGTTGGGGTTATAGGAGTACAATACGGCTTCATATATAATATATATTATGTTTTTATAGGGGTGTTATGGTATAGTACTAGAACATAAATAAAAAGACAGCAAACAACAATGCAAGAAAGATGTGACATGCTCAAGGAGCAGAACCCAGAAGAACTAATAGAAGAGGGTAAAAAGCTTAAGGCAATAGAGATAGCAAGGCAGCTATTATTGAGAAGGGAGCATATAGACAAGGTGTCGGAGATAACGGACTTAACGCGCAATGAAGTACAGAATTTATAGGTACACCAATGAAGCTACCAGTAGGAGTCAGTGATTTTAGGAAAATAGCATCTGGACATTACATCTTTGCGGACAAAACGCTGTTGATTAAAGATATAATGGACGATGGAGCAGATATTATACTTGTAACCAGGCCTAGAAGGTTTGGGAAGACATTAAACCTATCGATGCTCTATTACTTTTTAGACCACAATCAGGCAAAGGATGAGAAGATATTTGCAGGTCTCAACATCTCAAAAGACAAAGCCTTCTGTGAAGAGCATCAGCACAAGTATCCAGTGATATTTATATCGTTTAAGGATGTAAAACAATCTACATACCAAGGAGCATACGGTGATATTACTGGTCTTATCATGGAGCTGTATGAGAGTCACAGATATTTACTTGCAGTAGATATGCTGTTATCAGATAGTGAGGCGAAGATCTTTAAGGCATTGATGAATAAACAGGGTGATCTCTCTGATGTTAGTTCATCACTGAAACGCTTATGCCTCTACATACACAGATATTGTGGCAAGAACCCGATTATATTGATAGACGAATACGACACACCAATACAAGAAGGGTATTTGGAAAATTACTACGAGGAGATGACAGAGCTAATGCGCAGTATATTGGGCCAGGCTCTCAAGGACAACAGTTACTTAACAAAAGCTGTGGTTACCGGTATAACACGTATCTCTCAGGAGAGTTTATTTTCTGGATTAAACAACATCTCGGTATATTCGATGCTTAGGGAGAGGTTTGGGCAATATTTTGGGTTTACCGAAGGTGAGGTTGTAAAGCTACTGGGAGAAACAAAGCAACCTGTATCGCTTAGTGAAATAAAAGAGTGGTACAACGGTTATCAAATAGGCAAACACGTGTTGTACAATCCGTGGTCTATAATCAACTGTCTTGACAACGAAGGAATACTACAAGAATACTGGGTGAATACGTCAGGCAACGGATTGATAGGAGATCTGTTGAAGAGTGCAGGAGGAGAAGTCAAGAGAGAGTTTGAAGAGCTCTTACAGGGGAAGGTGGTAACACAACCGTTATGTGAGAACCTAGTGTTACCGGAAATAGAAGAGAGACCTGAAGCATTGTGGAGTTTATTGGTATATGCTGGATATTTGAAGGTTCTGAGCCGTAGACTGGAAGAAGAAACGATAGCGGAGTTGTGTATACCAAACAAGGAGGTAAGCTTTGTGTACAGCAGAGCGATCAAGAGATGGTTTACCAAAGCAACCATACCCGGGTCATACAACAGCTTTGTGAGGAGCTTGATGGATGGAGATATGGAGAAGTTTGAGATGTACATCACAAGCTACATCATGCAAAGTGGGAGCTATTTTGACTTTAATAAGAACACACCAGAACGAGTATTTCATGTGTTTATATTGGGTCTAGTAGTGGGGTTAAGAGGAGAATACTACATACGCTCTAATCAAGAGTCAGGGCTTGGAAGGTTTGACGTAGTGATGTTGCCAAAGCAGAGTGGGAGAGCTGGCATGCTACTGGAGTTTAAAGCAACAAACGATCCGAAGAAGCTGAAGGCAAAGGCGCAAGAAGGGTTGAAGCAGGTAAAGGATAATCAATATCTGGAGCTATTTAGACAGAACGGAGTGAAGGAAGTACTGGCGATAGGGTTGGCGTTTTGTGGGAAGCAATTGTGTTTGGTGAATGAAAAGGTTGTGGTTTAATTGAGAGGTTCATGGGTTATCTGTTCAGGTTTATCACACAGTGTGTACACGAGTTGAGGCCTTGTTGTGGAGGGTTTCTGGCCGTTTGTGCACACAGCGTGTTAACAAAAGAGATATTCATGTGTGCACATTGTGTACATAGTCCATTCGTCAAAAGTCTAGATTTTGAATATCTGTATTAGAGTGCTGGTCTCAATTTCCGTGCGATTTATGTTTTTTGCAAAGGCTTATAGCCAAATGTTGACGTTTGAGGTGCAATATG
>NZ_SCFA01000108.1 GCF_004210275.1 Rickettsiales endosymbiont of Peranema trichophorum | reverse complement strand
AATTTCAAATAAAACATAAGATGCCATTGTCTCATAGAATAGATATGGTAAACAAGGCTGTGGATTCTGCATTTCAGGATCTGGATCCTTCATATTCGCTAACGAGTGGAGCTTGGTACTTTCTAGCAAAAGCAGCAGTTGTAGAATATGCATTGTCCAGTTATGGATTGGAAATGCTTGAGCGCACTGCCTACAACACCTTTACGATGTCGGTCCTAGCCACACCAGCTAGAGCAGTCGGTAACGCTATTCACTATCTAGACAACATCAATCCATTGCTTGTAAGAGCATTGGGGCCAGTTGGAGGTGGAGCTTATGTGGCTTCTTTATATGCTCAGACAGGTTTCAAGGCTTATATAGAAGGGAACGTAGCCATTACTGAAAAACCCGCTATTGAGCAGAATGCTGTGAAATGTGCTGTTGCATTGGTGCAGTGGCACGTTCAACATGCACAAGACTCTGCTGACGTCTATCAGTCCGGCATCCTCGATATGATAAGAACGAGTCAAGATTGTGTTGACTATGTAACAGAGCAAAATGGTATAGCATTGCAAGACATAGCAACCGACAACTCTGCTGGAGAGTTACATTACGATTCGTGATGTCCGTCTTGACCCGCTTTGGGTGAAAGTGGCTGAACATTATTACTATTAAACCATTGCATCTGTGTGGGAATTGTTATATCATGTTACCCTATAGGTTTTATATGAGTACAAAACAAGTTACATGCCCCAGCTTGATGTTTTGACATATCCTTCGCAGATCTTTTGGTTGCTCGTCACCTTCAGTGTTCTTTACCTGTTTACCTCTTTCTATTTTATGCCAGTTATATCATCGATTACCAAGTTGAGGGCCTCAAAAGTCACAAAAGATCTAGTGACCGCTGAAGTATCAATAGAAAAGTACAAGGCTTTACAATCTGAGATAGAAGCGATCTTGAACGAAGCTAAAGCGGTCTCGCATCAGATTAGAGTAGAAAGTACGATCCGTAGCCACGAGATTGTGGAAAGCAGGTTTGCTGAGTCTGAAAGCGAAATAGATAGAAGGATTGCGGCTGAAATTGCAAGGCTGAATACTTTGAGGGGAGAGCTAAAAGCGAACCTACCGTCTTTAACTCAGGAGCTAAGCAAAGTAGTGTTTAACGTTGTTTTAACTACATATGACGGAATGAATAAGGTACACTGATATGCTAAATGAAGGGATGTTGCTATTGTTATCATTTGTACTGCTTGGAGTGATAGTCTTTGGTAGACTGAAGTACATATTGTTCCAATTTTTAGGCAGGAAGCATCAGGACGTAGCCCAAGCCTTTGAGGAAGCAGCAAAAGTAAAAATGGACGCCTTGCGGCTTCTTGAGCAGATTGAAATTCAGTACCATCAGGTGCAAAAAGATGTCAAAGATATAGTACATCAAGCTCAGCAGGAGGCAAACGATATTATACAGGAAGCCGAGGATAGAGCTGCTAAGCTACTTGCTAGACGCACTGAGTTGGCGATGAATAACATTATGCATCAAGAGTGTCAAATCATTAATGACATCAAGACTGAAGCCATCAATAGTACGTTGGTGAAAGTAAGCAAGATGTTTGCAGAGGAGTTAGAGTACGCAACGAAGTTAGAACTGATCGATGATGGTATTAAATCTTTGAAAAAGATCGTACACTGACAGAGTTGAGTATTATTAATAAGCGGCTGTGGTGGAATTTGGTAGACACGCAACGTTGAGGTCGTTGTTCCTGAAATGGATTGAAAGTTCAAGTCTTTTCAGCCGCACCATTTTTTGTTGACAATATGGACTGTAACTTTTTTATCACTCAATCAGCAGCAAACAAAATACTAGCACTCCGAAATGCTGAATCCTCTCCACATTTAAAGCTTAGAATTCAGATTTTTAGTGGTGGATGTAAGGGCTTTCAATATGATATGTCCTTTGTAACGGAGGCAGATGATAGTATAGACCAGCACTTTCCAAATCGTGATGAATCTTTGGTGGTTATTGACAGCATTTCCGCACAATTCTTAAGTAATGGAACGCTGGACTACTATGAGGACTTGAGTGGCGCAGGCTTTCAAATAAAAAATCCAAATAGTAGCAGCAGGTGTGGCTGCGGTAATTCTTTCACCGTAGAGTAAAGGTAGAGCTGATGACTTCCTCTCTACCTATTGGAGTTATAGATAGCGGAGTAGGTGGCCTGACGGTACTAAAGGCATTGATGAAGTTGTTGCCACATGAGGACTTCGTATACCTAGCCGATACAAAGCGCATACCATACGGTGACAAGTCGTTCGATGAAATCAAGGCATATAGCATGGGCAATTTGTCTTGGATGTCTCGATACGGTATCAAGATTTTGGTGGTCGCCTGTAACACAACATCTGCGATAGCTTTGAAATGCTTAAGAGAAGCTGCATGTGTCCAGGTTATAGGTACTGTAGAACCCGTAGTTGCTAGATTGTATAGATATTCCAAAAGCATTGGGGTCTTAGCCACTTCAAACACTGCTAAAAGTAAAGCATTTGAGGATGCTTTTATGGCTAAGAACAATGCTTTGAAGGTATACTCCGTAGCATGCCCAAAGTTAGTACCTCTGATAGAATCTGGTGACATCAGCAGCTTAACAGTTAGAAACGCTGTTCATGAATATGTCGATGAGCTTATTAAGTATGATGTTAGCAAGATCATATACGGTTGTACCCATTATCCGATATTGTCTAGTATCGTAGAATCTTTGCTACCAGCATCAATTGAAATGATCGATCCAGCGTTAGACGTAGCGTATAGTGTTCGAAACGTTCTAGATGCATCTGGTTTGTTAAATTCAAGACTTATGTGTGGTACCGCAACATTTTATAGTACTGGTGAATTGCAACGCTTTAGCGATCTTTTGCCACTGTTTTTGCCGGACAAAAGTTGGTCAAGTATCAAATGCGTTGGTGTGCACCATACAAGTATACCGGGAATTGATTGAGATCACGCTGTGTCTTTTTATGACTCTTCCAAGCAATGTTATATATCCCGTCGTTCTTTCTCTTTAAGTTGTGCCGATATCGCACTTGCTCTATCTAATATTGGCGCTGGTATTCCTGCCAGTTCTGCAACGTGTATACCGTATGAGCTGTCTGCTTTTCCAGATATCACTTCGTGCATAAAAACGATCTTGTTGTCCCACTCTGCGACTTTAATAGTGTAGCATTTGAGATTCTTAAGAGTCACGTCTAGATCTGTTAACTCATGATAATGTGTTGAAAATAGCGTTTTTGATTGAATTATATCGTGTATATACTCTATCACTGCCCACGCTATTGCAAGCCCATCATGAGTAGAAGTGCCCCTGCCAAGCTCATCTAAAATAATCAATGATCGACTTGTCGCACTATTTAGAATCGATGATGTTTCTATCATCTCAGTAAAAAATGTAGAATGACCTCTAGCAATATCATCGCCGGCTCCTACCCTTGTAAACAGCTTATCGACTATTCCAATATGCGCTTTTGTTGCTGGAACAAAACTTCCGATCTGTGACAACAGACATATCAAAGCGTTTTGTCTCAAAAACGTACTTTTACCAGCCATGTTAGGTCCAGTAATTAACCAAATTTTATTCTCTTCTCTAATGTCGCAACTATTTGGAATAAATTTATCTCGTATAATCTGCTCAATGACCGGATGCCGTCCCGCAATTATTTCAAAGGCGTTAGAATCATCAACGATAGGACGCACATATTGCATCTCTACGGCAAGCTCTGCAAGAGCAGAGAATACATCAATCTTTGCCATTGCCTGAGAGATCAAGGTCACGTGCTCTGAATGATCTATCACAAGCTCCACCAACTCTTTGAACAGTTCCAACTCCAGATTACGCAACTTTTCATCACAAGAAATGATTGCATCCTCGAGAATCTTAAGTTCATCTGTAGTAAATCTGACAGAATTCCCAAGAGTCTGCTTGTGAATAAAATTTGATTCTTGAATCTTCCTAGCATTAGAAGGTGTGGCCTCTACATAGTACCCTATCACATTATTGTATGCAATTTTCAAGTTGGGTATACCTGTAGAGAGCCTGTACTTGTCTCTTAGCTCAATAATCTTATTATTTGCATTGTTTTTGACGTCTCGCAGTTGATCTAATTGTGGATTGAAGCCTTCTCTTATAAAACCCCCATCCTTAAGATGCATGGGCAATTCGTCTTTTAAGGCTATCCGCAATTCCGAAAAAAGGTTTTGAAAATTACCAAGCACCTCTATATTTTTCTGCATTTCAACTGTAAGAGTAGCATTGGAGAAGGCTAGTATTTCGGCTACGGCCATCGCACTACTTAGACCGTCTCTTATGATACCCAAATCCTTTGGCGTCCCTTTTTGTGCATACAACCTACTTAAAGCCCTTTCAATGTCGGGAAAAAAGTTAAGTGCAGACCTGATCTTGCTCCGCAACAAGTCTTGTGAGTAAAAGCACGACACATTGTCCAATCTCTGATTAATTGCTGCGCTATCACATAACGGTGCACACAAATAGATCCGTAGTAACCTACCACCAACAGATGTTAATGTTTTGTCAATAGCATTGAAGAGTGAGTGAGTCTTACCACCAGAGATATCTTTATCTAATTCTAGATTCTTTCTGGTGTAAGAATCTATATGCATATAATGTTTTTTTTGTAATTTATTGGGCCTGTTAAGTTTTGGTAAAATGGCTTTTTGAGTATATTGGAGATATTCAATCAGTGAGCCTACTGCAACTATATCCGTGTTTGTAAATCTTGCGCACAAGCCCTCTAAGCTGGCCACTTTGAAGAATTTTTTGATTTGGTCACCACATCTCTCCAATTCAAAAACATTATCCGCTCGTGTTGATATGCTCCTATTGTGATCAGATAGTACTCTTTGTATCTCCATGTCTCTGTATGATTTTTCAGCTATTATAATCTCTACAGGTCTCAATCTTGCAAGATCTCCTTGAATACTTAGGTGATCTGTCTGAGACACTTGCAATTCTCCTGTTGACACATCTACCCAAGCAATCGAGAGAGCTTGAAAGTCACCTTCAGGAATATGAGCAATCGAACAAAGATAATTTGTCTGCTTTGACTCTAATAGAGATTCTTCAAAGATCGTACCAGGCGTAACTATTCTGACCACCTCTCTATTGACTACAGCCTTATAGCCTCTTTTTCGTGCTGCCTCTGGCGATTCTAGCTGTTCACATATAGCGACTTTAAACCCCGCCTTGATCAGCTTCTCAAGATAGTACTCATAAGAGTGAATTGGGACTCCGCACATCGGTATATCCTGTTCATCGCACTTACCACGCTTTGTGAGGGCAACATCCAATACTGAAGATGCCACCTTTGCATCCTCAAAAAAGAGCTCATAAAATTCACCCATTTGATAAAACAGCAGGCAATCCCTACAAGAGGCTTTGATACCTAAGTATTGCTGCATCATCGGAGTTAAAGAACTCCTCGAAACCACTTCTTGAAGATTTTCTGTTTGTAAGACCACGGTACCACCAATGTTAGGAAGCTGCTATGTTAGTATCAAGCCAAGCTATATTGCCATCTTTCCTGTGATAGACCAGGTTCAATTTGTTAGAGCCAGCATTAATAAACAACAAAGCAGGCATATCCAGCAGATCCATCTTCATCACCGCGTCCCCCACACTTAGCACCTCAACAGCTGCAGGTTTCTCAGCTACAATCAAAGGTCCTGAGGTTGTATCCATCTGTTCTTCTTCCTCATCTATGAAATCAGAAGGTACGGGAGATATTATGTACCTAGTGGCTGATAAATCGTCAAATTGCTGTACTTTCTGTTTATGGTGATGGTTACTAATTTTTCTTTTATATCGCCTCAATTGTTTTTCAATTTTGATAATTGCAGTATCAACACTTTTGTATGCATCAAACTCTTGAGCGCTACCTTTAATGATCGTCTTGTGACCAGTACCATCATTTACTATGATCTTGGTTTCGAAGAGATGAGCCTCTTTTGATATCGTCACATGGGCATATATAGCGTTTTCAAAGTATTTTTTAATGTACTTTTGAAGGCTATCTTCAATATGCTGGCGCAGTGCTTCTCCAACGTTGATGTGTTTACCGGATACTGTAATTTGCATATAACTATTACCGTTTTAGTTTATAAAAATGTAAAGAACACAGCAGCACTATAAAATGATTTTTACAAAAGTATAATGAAAAATTTCACATCATCTTAACAAGTGCAAGTTCTCTTAGATATATCGTACAATCTTTAGTGTCTCTCTAGGAGTTTTCGGGTTCTTTACTTGCATATGGCATCAAATCATGATATTATTTGTGCAAAATTTGCCATATCAAGCTCAATATACCCCCAACATGCCAAATATAGCCATACAAAACTTTCAGGACAACCAGCTGCAGAAATTTGAACAATGGTACGACCCAGACAGTATCAGATACCTTGTCCACCTTCCTAATCCAAACAGCCGTAATGTATATTACGTGTTCTACGATGGGGGACTGGAGCCCACAGATCTAAATGGTGCTCTTAATGTCTTTGAAAACCAGTTCCGACAGCTTACAATCCTCAGGAATCAGCTGGGATCTGGACCCGTAGCTCATTTTGTCGCCAAGGAGCCGGGGGGACATGGTGTACATTACGTCTATGGCTCTGTATTTACCAATCCTAATGAGCATGGTATCAATTTATTACTTGTCAATCCTGTTGGCAACACTAATCACGATGATTTTTGTACAAGTATCCAAAATTTACACAAATTAATTAGATTCAATAAAATCTATATATCAAATGTTCAAATACAAAGGGAAGGTGACCTGTCATCATGTGGCCCTATCTGTGTTGAACTCCTTAAACATTTTTCAACTTTGTCGTCGGACGAGCTCAGCAAGAGTATATCAACAAATGTAGAAGTGGTTGAACAAGGAGGCCTTAGTTTTATTTCAAGTGATATTACAAGTATATTGCCAGTCAGTTTAAGTAATTTGCTAAGCGCTGATCAAAAAGCGTACGCTGACTCGATATTAGCAATTAGAAAACAGCACGCTGATGTTTTGGCTTTAAAAGAAGTTAGTGTTGAACACCAAGGTCTACTGTTAGATGCATGCCTAAATACACCAGAGGCTATATTGATCAGAAAAGCTGTGCTTGAGGGGCAGGTGGGAGTAGTCGATCAGGAAGACCCAACATACAAACAGCTTGTTCAACGTATACAACAACATTCAGCAATCACTGTAGCTACACACAATACTCAAGATGTTGTGGTAGTTGGTGCTCTAAACGATGAGATAGTAACGATCAAACCTGCAATGGACCTTGAACTGGTCTCCGCAATCCATGGGTTAAGAAATAGCGACCCAGAGATGAGATATAATGCCTTTCGACATATAGCACACCGCTGCCTCAAAGTCGCAAAAGACAAAGAGATAGGTTATGAAGAAGTTGCAGAGTTCATATCTAATATCTTGAAGTTGACGGATCTGGGAACTGTGAAGTATATTGGGTATAGCATAGCAAACATGGCTGTATATAGGCCACAGATAATCAAGGGGGTTTTTGACCTCTCTCCATCTAATCCATTTGTCATAAACATTGTGCTAAAATCTGCGGTACACATCCCAGTTATCTTCTGGAAGAATACTGCATTGACAATTCAAAAAGAACAAGCACATCAAGTAGATGGACAAGAACCTCAGGTGGAAATACACGAAGTGTCAGAACCACTATCATTACCTCTACTGTTTTGGAAGTTTCCGGCGGCAATATCACATCATATTTATGGGTATATTCCAATAGATTATACCCTCAAAGACATGGGGCCACTCAGCCCACTACAAAATCCTGCTATAACTCCATATCTTCCAAAGGAAAATACCCAGGATTCAACAGAACACAGACCATATGATACTATAGCTGTTGTCCGTGACTTGCTGATCAAAGAACCGCGGTCTTTCAGAATGAATCCCGACATAATAACTGGAGGTTTGGATCCAAGTATGCTTAGTGCTGTGACTGCTGCTCTTAAGACAATGAAGGAAGTCACCCAAGCAATGAACGATGCCTCAATGCCCGAAGCCATCAAAAAGTACATGGAAAAGATCAAGGAACTAGGAAATGCATACACTGGAGTACGTTCAAATCATGATGAGTGCCTGGGTAGCTCTCAGTTAGCTACCAATGTAAAGTCCCTTCGTAGGTATTCTGACACTGCTGAGGTTGTAAATCAAGTATTGACAGAGATAATGAAGCCCAAATTGCTAGATGCTCTGGAAGCTTTGATAGAAGAGGTAACGAAGCCGAAGCGCGATTTGGACAAGTCCATAGCAGATCCCAGGAAGCTTGTTAATGATATCGGAGAGGATATAGGGGTGGTATGTGAGGCTCACTCCACATATACACAAGATGCGCTGAAAACGATAATATCAGGATTCATAGCACATATAAAGGATTCTGAAACAGCTGAGCTAAAGGTAGGGCATTGCCTTTTGTCGATGCTTAAAGGTAGTAACACTGAAACATTAGAGCACTTTGTGAGTCTATTGTGGGATGTTCGAGATCAGAGTGTGCTATATACTCTTCTTGCTGATAATCGTGCTCTCACAATCAAAACAACTGTTATTGATCTATTATCAAAGTCACCTCAAGTAACTAAGATATTGAAACTAGATGGCCCCTATACTTTAGGTATCATAGATAAGCTATATAAGAAAGCAGTGACTATGGACACATTGCAGTCAATTTTGATTACCTCTGGTGAACTTGATAGAATGCGGGCTACATTTGATCAAATTGATCAAAAAGCTTTATCCACTAAAGCATTAACTGACCGCTACGCAACACTCATACACGGTTTAGAAACAATCAGGAAGATCTTAGATTATAGAGATTATAGTGATGGTGAAGATCAAGATATCCTAAAAGATCTGCCCGATAAGATATTGAAGCACCTTTTGTATTTCATGCGAGATAGTAACAATGAGAAGTTCTCTGTACAGGTATCACTGTGCATTGAAAGCGTAACGAGACGCGCGAAACACATAGGTGATGATATAGCACACTCAATTTATCAAGTGGTCGTTACAGGTGCTATTAACTCAAACGTACAAAGCTTTATACCCACAGCTATCATGGTCTCAGCAAACTTGCTGAAAAAAAGTGACATCAGCGATATGGCGACAGTATCCACCATGGCACAGCTGCTATCTTCTAAAAGCATTCCAGAGTTCGGACGGGTCTACCTAGCGGTGAAGAAGATCTTCTCAGAAGCAAATACCCTAGGCATACAAATCCCAGAGTCTACCACTGATTATATTCTTGACATGTTCATAAAAGCCGCTCATCCCGAGAGAGTATACGAGATGTTACTTGTTGTGAATCCGGACCCTAAGTATGCTGTTAGAAAGCTTCAGTCATGGATAAAAGTGGGGGTAGCTGATCAGGAACAAGGGGCTCGAGACATACTAAATGGCATGACGGAAGTATTGAAAAGTGGCTCACTCCCGCTAGAAGTTCTTGAGAATGTTGCAATGCATTTAGTTGATTTAATCGACACTGCGCCAGATCAAACTTTCGCAAATATGTATGCCCACATGCTGATTAGAGCCGTAAGAGGTAACCAGCAGATTCGGCACGACAATATTATTGAGCAACAAATTATCAAGTTCTTACAAAGGATGTTTCATACCCATGATAGTGCTGACATGGGAAAATTGGAGTATGGAAAGCGTCTTATTGCTTCATTAGAAGGTCTTGGGAGCTCTGCACCCCAAAATATGCCAAAACTTAGTAGTCTGGATGATGATGCAAACATTCCTATTGTGCCGTTAGAGGATCCATTGCGACACGGCCCGAAATCTACTAGTTATAGGCCACTTCTGGATCTTGAGGACATTCAAGTGATCTCAAGATATGTGATCAAAAGTCTCGATGAGAATACCTGCCACATCACGTTGGATAGAATATATGGATCACTAAATGAGCATTTAAATTATCTGTATGATACTTTTGAACTAGCTGGAAAAGAGCTGGACTTTATTGAAACACCCAAGGATGCGATATTGGCCCGCACACATGCTGCAGCTATTTGCATGCAAATAGCTATCAGTATTATTCAAGAGCATTCTCAAGTTGATTCAGCAACTGTGGAGAGGTTTTTGGAAATAGTGACAGAGATATTAGAAAAATACAATAATATGCACTACGATGTTGATATGGATGGATTGAGTGCCGCTAAAGCGACTTCGCAAAACTTCATTGAAGTGTTTATGGACTTTGCAAGCTCTCCATTCGCATCTGAATTTTTCCTAAAGATTGACGATCATAGAGGCATACGACACCAGCTATTTAGAATACCTAAATCTCTGGACAGTCAGGGCGCGTTGAGGGTGTTTACTGAGTTGACAACGCGATTGATAGAGAAGCCATGTGAATATTTCGGAGATCGCGAGTACCAAAAAATACTAAAACTTGTTGAGATGTATCATATTCATGATAGAGCTTTGGAGATATTGCGTGGGTTAACAATCGATTACGAGAAGGGACCAGAGTTTCTGTCAAAGATGATCAAGGAGATATCGGATGCAGGACAATCTACTCCAACCGACTTGTTAATACAGGATGCTCCTCAGGTTCCTGCTCCTGAGTCTCCAGGTCCTCAGCCCGTTGCTCCTGAGCCTCTAACTGTACCTGTACTAATAGCAATAGAGAAGTATACAACTGATGCCCAAAAGCTAATGTCATCTGTTATTGGACAGAGCCTGATATCTGCAGCTTACGAGATGGGAGGAGAGGAAGTGGGCAATGCGATGGTCAATATGATGTACGATGAAAAGGAGGCCATACGTTTGCTCAACAGTGCCCGAAATATAGGACCCGAGAAAGTGATACGTGAGATATTGGATGCCATAGAAGGACCAAGGGAGGTATCGCCTGAAGTTCTAATGATATCTGACTTGGATACTGTAGGAGAAAAGAAGTCAATGGCTTTGATCAGGACTGGAGCGGATCCTATAGCTCTAGATCACACGGATCACAGCTGGACTCTAGAGAGTAGTCGGTGGACTAAAGGATATAGCCAGACACTGAAGCGCTTTGCATTGAAATATCTCTTCAAAAAAGAAGTGGCAGCCGTACAAGAAAAGTTGAAGTCGGTACTATTGGCCCACAATGTACACGAAGCTCCTGATCTTCTTGGTACTGCTCAAGATTTTAGACGTGAAACATTTCAATTTCATCCAGATAAAGGAGGTAATAAAGAAATTTTTACAGCTGCAATGAATTGCCGTGAAGAAGTGAATAGAATTGCTGCAAAGAAGGCATTGGAAGTGCAAGTTGGTATGTATAAAGCAACGTTCGTCATGAAAGCATCGGATACTGTAGTCGGTGTACTGATGTGGCTAAATCAACCTACACCAGAGAACGCCAAGAAAGTGGTATTGGATACAGTACACGTATACGGAATGTATAAAGGACTGAACGGATATGGAATAGTAACAGGAGGCTTGGAGGCTGCATATCAAGCATACAAAGGAGAGTACAGTACAGCGGCGATGCAGGTAGTAATGACAGGAGTCTACATGGGATTACCTTATGCTATGGTAGCTGCAGGGGTGCCACAAATAGGGTTGATTGCATTTGGAGCATTGATGACAGGCTACCACCTGGCGTCCCATAGCCATTCTCTGTACACAGAATACACAAGCCATGAGAATGCGGTAAAATCAGCAGCTTCATATGCCGACTTCTACAGATTTTTAGCTAAAACTCCGTTGCAGTACGTATATAAGTTTGACACATCTGCGGAAGGACAAAGCAATGTGGAGCTGATACAGGAGCAGCAGGAACATTTCCAGGAAGTTTCTTATGATGCATAGGTACTCCAATAGATTTAAGCATGCACTGACCTTTGTCAACAACAGGGTGTGAGGAATGCGTTGCTGATATGAAACATATGTTATGAAGAGTAGCTTTTTCAATGACAATATCACAAATGTGTGCTATATGGTACTTCCAAATACAATAAAAAAGGGTAATTACATGGCAGAATTCATAGTCAGTCAATCTGGTGGATACAATAAGTATGCTTCAAAGGCAACGGTTTACAGAGATGGTAGTTTTGTAGTAGTGTGGGAGAGTGATGGACAAGACGGTAGTGGCTACAGTATATACGGGCAAAGATATGGAGCAGATGGTGGTAAACTTGGTGAAGAATTTGAAGTCAATACGTATACTACGGATCACCAACGATCTCCAGCCATAGCAAGCTTGAATAATGGGGACTTTGTGGTGGTTTGGGAGAGTGAAAGACAGGATGGTAGTGGCTATGGCATATACGGCCGAAGATATGGAACTGATGGTAGTGCCTTAGGCAGTGAGTTTAGAATTAACAGTTATACCACTGGCAATCAACGTGCTCCATCTATTACTGTTTTAAATAACGGCGACTTTGTAGTAGTTTGGAAAAGTGACGGAGAAGAAGGTAGTGGTCCGGGAGTTTACGCTCAAGTGTATCACAATAATGGCAATAAGGTTGGTGAAGAGTTTAAAGTAAGCCCGCTTAGTACTCCATCTGATACTGTACCTACGGTAACAAAACTACCAGGAAGCTGGGGATTCATTGCGACATATACTAATGGGGACGCTGTATACGCTACAGTACATAACCCACCTGGAACCGATAGTGACGATCATTTATTAGCAACTTTTGCAGATGATGAAATCCTAGGTTTAGCAGGAGATGACTCAATAGAGGGCAGGGGTGGTGCAGACAAAATAGATGGAGGAGAAGGCGACGATACCGCTTCGTATGTTAGTTCACCTGCAGGAGTTCAGATAGACCTCACAGCAGCAACGGTAAAAGGTGGAGATGCAGATGGAGATACCCTTACAAGCATAGAGAACCTGATAGGCTCAACGCACTCTGATCAACTCACCGGAAACAAAAAGCCAAATGTAATTCACGGACAAGCAGGAGACGACATTATTGATGGCAGAGCTGGGGCAGATGATCTTGATGGTGGTGATGGTAATGACACAGTGACATATCGTTATTCCACTGCTGGTGTGACTGTCAGTCTAGTGCGTGGAGTGATGTGCACAGGGGGTGATGCTAGGGGCGATATAATACTTAACTTTGAAAATATAATAGGCTCCAGCTACAACGACGTATTAACAGGAGACGATCGAGACAACCTCATAGAGAGCGGAGGTGGCGATGACACACTGATCGGAGGCGAAGGTGCAGATGTGTTTAAAGTCACAAATGCAAATGGCATAGTAAGAATAAAGGACTTCGGACAGCAAGATAAGCTTGACCTTAGTGAATTTCAAGACATTAAGAACTTTGATGAGCTAGAGAACAAGATGAATAGCACTTATCATAGCATCTTTAGAAGCGATCTTCTTATTAATCTAGGAGCAACTGAGATTATATTAGAAGGTGTAAAGATGCTGTACGAAAACAATGTGCTATATAATGAGCATAGTAATATTGAGCATAGTGACATGCTGACATATGATGTTTGAGCAATTTTGCACATTTTAAGCTTAGATATACGAAGCCCCAAGACAGTATTAAAGGAGTTGGATACGCAAAAGAGAGTTGAGGTCTATTGAGAGGACGATCAAGTGCTATAGCGCGATAATATATATTATGGTAAACGCACTATACTAAAGCCAGGTAGGTTCTGGTTTATAGACGACCTGATAATACATAATAACAATCCATGGAGTTGAGGAGCCAGAACACGAGCAAGGTACCATAGACCTATGGGTTCTCTCTGGGTATGATTTAGATGGTATCACACACTGACGTCCTCGTTTTGAGAGTATTGCCTCACGATCTTTTGTACCCCACATGTATCGTGGCGATACCAATTTTGATGGTAAAATCTTTGTGCCATCCTTACCCCCTTCGTTCCAATAATCGTCAAACCCCCATTTAAAACTCATTAAATTGATACTTTGCTATTAAATTGTCGTCAGTAAGCAACTTTGCTTTTTCTACTACGCTTTGACAGATCAATAATCGATCAAATGGATCGTTATGATAATTAGGTAGTGATTTTAAGGCTACAACATGTTTAATGTAAACAGGCAGTTCTTCAAATTGACATTCAGCAACAATTTTTGAGTCTATTTCTGGAGCTTCAAGTTTCCCTAAAGATTTTTTGATCTCAATTTCCCATATATTTACAGAACTAACATAAACTATATTTTTGGGATTAGCTATTATTTCTCTTGTTTGTAATGAAAGCCTTTTATCATCCGCAAGCCACCATAGCAAAATATGTGTATCCAATATAAATTTCACTTTTTTACTTAAAAAATTTTAGAAAATCTTCAGGCAGTACATTAAAATCTTTTTTAATACTGATTTTAGTTTTTAGTATCCCGGGAATTCTAGGTATATTATCTGTTTTATAAGAAATCAATTTTGCTATAGGTTTATTGGAAGAACAAATAATAACTTCCTCCCCAGCTGCAACCAATTTTAAAAATTTAGAGAAATTAGTTTTTGCATTATGTATATTAGTAACTTGCACAAGCAATTTTAATTAGGTTAACTTAGTTTAGTCTAATAAATATTTAATTAAAAGTCAAGGGAACAAACAAAAGTGTGGGGTCATTTAATAGAGAGTATTGCCTCACGATCTTTTGTATCCCACATGTATCGTGGCGATACCAAATGTGAGTCTAAAATACCTCACGTTTTGAAAGCCAGCTACCTCAATTCTCTTTTGCAAACACTCAGGCTTCAAAAACTGCCGAATACTTTCAACTAAGTATAAGTAAGCGCTTTCGTTTTTGGTCACATATCGACCTATTTTCGGTACCACCTGAAATGAGTAGAAATCGTATATTTGACTAAACAAACCAACGCTATCCAATGGTGATAACTCTAAACATAGAAATTTACCGCCATTTACCAAGACCCTGTATGCTTCCCTCAATGTAGCATCAATATCCGTAACATTACGTAACCCAAATGCTATACTGTAATAGTTAAAAGCTTCGTCTTCAAATGGCAAATTTTCCGCGTTGCAAATATTCCAAGACATTTGTTGAAAAAGTTTTGCGGACTTGTCAAACAATTTACTCTTTCCAACCTCAAGCATTTTCTTGTTTGAGTCACACAAATGCACGTGCCGACCCCCAGCCCTAATGAATCTGTAACCTATGTCACCAGTGCCGCAAGCCACGTCTATCAAGTTTGCCCCTTGTACAGGGAACATTTCATCAATCAACCTCCCCTTCCAACAACGCTGGACGCCAAGGCT
>NZ_SCFA01000065.1 GCF_004210275.1 Rickettsiales endosymbiont of Peranema trichophorum | reverse complement strand
ATGACGAGGACGAAACTAGAGCTAGCGCAAGGAGCTCTGGGGAAAACAAGTACAAGGGTATCTGAATTATGCAAAGAACTAGGGATTACAAGACAAACGTTGTATAGGCATGTGAGTCCTGAAGGAGAGCTGAGGACAGATGGTCTGAAGCTTATCAAGCAGAAAAGCCGGTGAAATTGAAGTAGAGTTGTGAAAATGCCATCTGTCTGTGCCTTGTTTCATAGGGTGGTCAGAGGAGTGATATAAATGTTATGCTATATACCTGATGTTATGCTATAGTATTGACAGTACAGACGAACAAACTAGCAATAAAAAAAATGAAAAGAGTAAAAGATTGTCCTGTCAAAAGGGATGAGAAAGAAGAGTGGATAGAATGTGGCAAGAGGCTTAAAGCGATAGAGATAGCGAGGCACTTATTGTTAAGAAAAGAGCCAATAGACAAGGTATCAGAGATAACAGGTTTAACGCGGAACGAAGTACGTGATTTATAGGTACTATACCCATGAAACTACCGGTAGGAGTCAGCGATTTTAGAGAAATAGTAAGAGAAGGGTATGTATTTACCGATAAGACTCTTTTAATCAAAGAAGTGTTAGAAGATGGGGCTAAGGTGATTTTAATCACGAGGCCTAGAAGATTTGGTAAAACATTGAACTTGTCTATGCTGTACTACTTTTTAGACCATAGTCAGCCAAAAGATGAGGATTTGTTTGAGGAGCTGAATATAGGGCAGGACAAAGCTTTTTGTGAGGAGCATCAGAATCAATATCCAGTGATATTCATATCGTTTAAGGATGTGAAGAAGTCGCGCTATAAAGATGCGTACGAACATATCCTTCTTTTGGTGAGGGAGGTATACAGGGGACATAGATACCTATTGGAGGGAGATTGTTTAGATGAAGACGAGAAGGGGGTATTTAATGCTTTGTTGTATAAAAAAGCGCAACAATCTGAGGTAGAAGCATCACTTCGGCAGCTCTGTATCTACATACAGAAGTATAGCGGCAGGAACCCAATTATATTGATAGACGAGTACGACACACCAATACAAGAAGCTTACCTGAGCAAATACTACGAGAAGATGATAGAGCTAATGCGGAGTATGCTTGGTCAGGCATTAAAGGATAACAGTTACTTAACAAAGGCTGTGGTTACGGGGATCACACGTATATCTCAGGAGAGTTTATTTTCTGGGTTGAACAACATCTCGGTATATTCGATGCTTAGGGAGAGGTTTGGGCAATATTTTGGGTTCACGGAAGATGAGGTTGTGAAGCTACTAGAAGAAGCAAAGCAACCGGTATCGCTTGGTGAAATAAAAGAGTGGTACAACGGGTATCAAATAGGCAAACATGTATTGTACAACCCCTGGTCTATAATTAACTGCTTGGACAACGAAGGAATATTAAAGGAATACTGGGTCAAGACATCAGGGAACGAGTTGATAGAAGAGCTCTTAAAGGATGCAAAGCCAGAAGTTAGGAAGGAATTTGAGGAGTTGTTGCAGGGGAAGATAATCACGCAAGTACTGTCTGAGAATTTAGTGTTTCCCGACATAAAGAAGAAGCCGGAGGCTTTATGGAGCCTGTTACTGTATGCGGGATATCTGAAGGTGCTAAGTAGCAAGTTTATGGAGTATCATCTTGTATGTGAGATATCTGTACCGAACAAGGAAGTTGGAGGAGTATATAGTCAAATAGTATCTGAATGGTTTAGCGAGGCAGGAAGCATAGACTCATACAACAGCTTTGTGAGGAGCTTGATGGATGGAGATATGGAGAGGTTTGAGATGTATATCACAAGCTACATAATGCAAAGCGGGAGCTACTTTGACTTTAATAAGAACACGCCTGAGCAAGTATTTCATGTGTTTATATTGGGTCTAGTAGTGGGACTGAGGGGAGAATACTACATACGTTCGAATCAAGAGTCAGGGCTTGGAAGATTTGACGTGGTGATGCTCCCAAAGCAGAGTGGGAGAGCTGGCATCTTGCTGGAGTTCAAAGCAACAGATGATTCGAAGAAGCTGAAGGCGAAGGCAAGAGAAGGCTTAAAGCAAGTTAAGGATAAGCAATACCTCGAGCTATTTAGACAGAACGGAGTGAAGGAAGTACTGGCGATAGGGCTGGCGTTTTGCGGGAAGGAAGTTGCTTTAGTATCACAACAGGAGAAGATGCTGGGGTAGAAGCAGCAGTCTTGGGTGTATTGCAACGCGAACGGAATATTACGGTTGTGTTACAGTGGTGCATTTGGTATTACTGGCCGTAGTTCAACCAAAACGTGAAGTTTAGCTATGCAACCAAAGCCCAATCCTGAAAACGATCCAACCATTGCAAAACCAAAACATCCATTGAGCGAGAAGCTGAAGGCGTTTTACAAGGCGTACGATGTACTACCAAAGCTGATAGAAGACGAGCGGTTACCCGAACAAAAGATAAAGGACTACTACGTAAAGCTTGAGATCATGCTTAACGCGGGAGCTGACAGAAAGCCAATCGAAGTGCCCAAAATCTTTGATGAAGTAGGCGACCAAAAGGCGACTGGGCGAGTGTTGATAACAGCAGCGGCTGGAATGGGCAAGAGCACATTGCTGCATTACATAACACATCAATGGGGTCAGGACCAAATGTTTGCGGAGAAGTTTGAGTACATGTTTAAGGTGAAGCTCAAGACGTTGACATCAAGCGGATACACTGAAAAAAGTGATAACCCACTAGTCAGTTTAATTTTGAATGATTTGGAAACACAGTGGCTAGATTTAGATGATCAAGGTATTGCTGTGAGTTCAATAGATGAGAGGGAGATAAAGGAAGTTTTGATAGATAAAGAGTATGATGACAAAGTATTATTGCTATTAGATGGTTATGATGAGGTGGCGCATTTAGAAGGTAGCAATGCAGCTTTTAGGAAAGTACTGAGGGATGTATGGACACACGGGAACGTGTTGCTGACCTCTAGACCAAATGCGGTATCGGACAAGATATCAGGCAGTTTTGAAAGAAGAATAGAAGGAAATGGACTAGAGCAATCTGGTGTTATTGAATACATCAACAAGTACTTTGAGTATCAAAAGCATAGTGGTGACCCAGAACAGGAAGGAGCAAAAAGTAAACTGCTGGAGCTGTATCAGAGCAATCCATCGTTAAGAGAGACATTAAAGATACCGATCAACACAGTGATAGTGTGTTTGTCAAGCTCTGGGAGAGGCATGGAGGAAAGATTTGGAGGAGAGTTTAGTTTAGGAGGGCTATATCAAAATATGATGATATGGCTTAGTAGGAGGTACTTAGCCAAATTCAGAGGAGAACAGGTACTGGACATGAGTGACCACCCAGGGATTTTGAGAGGTGTAGAAGATGTCTTTGGTGTATTGGAGAGGATGAGTTATGAAAGCTTTAGGAATGATCTACTAGTAATATCGGGTAGGGACATAGAGCGTTTAGTGGAGCAAGAAAAGAGAAGCTACAAACTAATGAGAGATATGTATCAATATGGGCTATTGAGAACAGACAACGTTGGTATGGTGCAATATTCAGTAGAGCAGCTGTACAGTAAGCAATATGAATTTGTACACTTAAGCTTTCAGGAATGGTTAGTAGCGGATTACTTGAAGTGCAAGCTACTGCAAGAAGGCCAAGGGATGACAGAAGCCATACAATTTATATCGGAACACAGAAACGAACCAAGATACCTGATGGTGTTGAAGTTTTTGTCTGGATTAGTGTCAAACGAGCAAGGTGAAAAGTCAAATTTGTTGGTGACGAGGTTTTGGGATTCCATAGTGTGCAATGTGGAGGGAGTGTTGGAGTTTGACATAGTAGGCAAGGTGAAGCTGTTGATGCATACGCTAGGACAAGCAAAAGTGCAAGGTAAACTTGACACTAGGATACCAAGTCTCGAAAAAATGGTGAATTTAATAGACGCGGAAGTCTGTAGCAACGTGTCTGAGTGGGTAGACGATATAGGAAGCAGTGGCTACGTATCTGAGGGAACGAAGAATAGGTTGTTAAAGCCAGTTATGGACTGGCATAACACAAGCGATGGTGAGTTGAAGTTATCACTAAATGCAATACAGTACTTGTCAAGTAAGTTGGTAAGTGAGGCTATACTAGAGCAATGCGGCGTTTTATTGGACTCAAACAGAGATTGGCAAGTTAAGAAGGTAGCTCTGAAAGCTTCAGCAAGCATCATGAATGCATTTGGTAAAGATGTAGATGCTATCGATATGATAGACAAGGTATTTGCACATTTCATGGATCATGATCTAAAGGAGATTGTGTTAGAGACATTGATATCTATATCGAAGGTCAATGGAGTATTTGCTAATAGGGTGTTGGAGTTGTTTATACCTCTATTGAATGACAGGGATGTCAATCCGTACTGTGTATTGAAAGTGATAGTGGAGGTGTCATCCGGAGTAGAGGCTGTGTCTGTAAAGGAGAGAGCTATACATCTGTTGGTAACTCTGTTGTGCTGCGATAGTGTTAGGGGTTTGAGCTGGAAGTACATATCAGAAGCGATAGATAATATATCTTCAGGAAGCTATGTGTCAATAAAAGAAAAAGCGCTAATAAAGGTATTGATACCTTTGTTGAAGGATAGCAGCAAAGATGCCTATAGAGTGGTGGAAGCGATATATGTCGTGGTGTTAGGAATTGACATACCTGTTAATACTGTTAATACGATGATGGGAGACATCACGCAGTTGCGGGATCAGAGGTTTGTTCATTACAATTGGTGGAGTTCTGTATTAGGAAGGTGTGAGGTTGCATCTGTATCTAGGTTGTCGTCAGAAGTGAGGCAGGCTATAGTAGAATCACTTCTACCTTTTGTGAAGGATGATAATGTTAATGTTGCTACAATTGCCTTAACAGTAATATGTGAGATTGTCCATGGGAGTAAGTTATCGTCAGAAGTGAGGCAAGCTATTATAGAGTTACTAGTGTCTTTTTTGAAGGACAGTGACAGAGCCAGGTATATGCTAGAAGCCTTAGATTGGGTTGTATCTCCTGGTAGACTATCTTCAGAAATGAGCCAAGCTGTTGTAGAATTACTAATACCTCTTTTGAAGGACAATGGTGGTAATATAGCCAGGTATATCTTAGGTGAGGTTGACTCTTGGTGCAAACTATCTTCAGAAGTGAGACTAGTGCTAGTGGAGTTACTTGTTATCACTTTTGGGGACAACTGTGAGTTGTTAGAGATAAGGTCTATATTGCAAGTACTAGTTGGGGTGGTTCCTGGATGTCCATTATCCTCAGAGGTAAGACAAGGGGTGGTGGAGTTATTCATAGCTATTTTGCAGTATTTCTCGAACTCTGAAGAATCGTACAGCCGCCATTTTTGTGAATCGATGAGCTTGCAGACTATCGTTGAGTTAGGAAATGATGTAGGGTTGATGTTAAAAGTACTTAACACGCTACTTTTAACACTAGAGGGCAGAAGCAACGTAGATCGCATATGCACTGTGCCATATTTAGTGATTGTGATAGCGTTCAAAGCAATGATGAAAACAGATAATATGAATGACTGGGATGCGGGAATGGTCTACATACGTTCCTGTTTTTCCAACCACTTTCAGAGTCTAGAAAGGAGAGAAGAATATATCTATAATATGGACGACTGTGGCTGGGGGATGGCACTAGCCCACGCATTGCTCTACATATCTTCCTGTTTTTCCAACCACTTCAAGTACCTATTAATAACCTCAAGTGATATTCCAGCAGCTGTATCAAAACTAGGAGTAGTCTTTCTATATGTTTTAAAAAATGCGGATAGTGTTAACCTTCGCAGTTTCATATTAGACATGATGAGTGACACGTATTCCACGTGCTCCATGCTTGGTCTACATACGAGCGCGTATCGGGTACAAATTATAAAGCTGTATATCTCCTTATTGAGTAGTACAGATCGTGATACATGTAAGCATGCATTAAGCGTAATATCAGATATAATGTTAGGAAAACACTGCTTTCAAAAAGGCATTATAGAGGCAAGTGACATCAAATGCAGGGAAGTAGATGCGTTGAGTATAGAGGTAGTGAAAGGACTTCTTGCTCTATTGAACGATGAGAATGTTGTTCAGGATATTTGTGACTCTACGTTACAGACAATAGAAAGAATTGGATCAAAAGTGGAGCTGTCCGAAGAGGTAAGAATAGAAGCAATCAAATCGCTCATACCATTGTTAGAGCATGAAGATAGAAGTATCTGTATTTCTGCCTTGCGTGCAATGGAAGTGATGATATTAGGAGTTGAGATACCTGTAGGAATGATGAAAGATGTAGTAAAATCCCTGTCACCTTTGTTGAGTTGTAAATACGGAATGATAAGTGAAGATGCAGCACGTGTGAGGTGGAGGATAGCATTGGTCGCGAAGTTAACTCAAGCGATGAGCGAACGAAATATAACAAGATTTATGCCATTCTTGTATGAAGGTGACTGTCGTTTTGCAATAGCAGCAATAGTGAAGATAATAACAAGTGTTAGTGTTCCAGTGGGAGCAATTCAGGATGCTATCACAGAACTTGTTTATCTTTTGCAGTATGAATGTGAATGTCGTGCCACAGCATCGGCAATAGTCAAGATCTTGTCCGCATATGGCCTACCTATAGGACTTGGGAGTAGAGCTGTAGAACTACTCATCCCTTTATTAGAGGGTAAACGTGACACCGTCAAGTGGTATGCAGAATATACAGTGATGGAAATTATTGAATCTGTTCAGATCCAAGAACTACCAGAGTTACGTACCAAATTGGCAACAAGGAGCAAGGTCTTTGAGGATACCATCATCAAGACATTGATTCAAAGGCTATCCAACCTCACCCCAGACGCGGCACTATTGACTACTGTACTCGCGATAATTGGCCATACCATAGATGAAAGGGATGCTGAGGGGAGCAACCTCATAGGAATAGCTAAAAAAGTCCTGTATAGCTTAACTGCCACACCAGAACAATCTGATGAAGTTATTGCTATAGTATGGCAAGAAGGGCTAGACAAGATCCTTGCCTTATCAAGTGCAAGTCGACAATTCTTAAGGAAACTAGTTCAAAATGTATTTGAGAAGCAAACAATGGAGTTGCATGAAGCAAAGTTCATAGAAGCCTGCATAGAGAACAAAGTAGCCATGATCTTTAACAGAGATGGTAGCGTCATGCTAGATGGAGTGCTGTATCACTTTGGGGATGATGAGAGCAAAAGCCACCTGCAGGATATGGTACAACAGATGCTGAAGCAGGGGAGTGTACTAGGCCAACAATACGTGAGTCACACACCTATGTTTGAGAATCACAATGTAGGGCTGAAGCTATCGCCAGTGGATGTGCAACAAGTGCATAGTATTATCAATGCAGATAAGGTACTAGAATGCGACAGATGGGATGTCTACGTAGTAGATGTATCACCTCCATTTTTAGTACTAGAACGAAGAAATGTGTTTGGGGAGTACATAATTGCAAAATTATTTGTAGAAAATGGCCAACTTAGGAAAGAAATAAGCAAACATCATCCACACGATTTGGGACTTATAAAAGCAGCTCTCTTTAGTACTTTTGGCAAAGTTGCAGGAGTTCGTCTGTATTACACAGAACTTACGTTAGAGTCAGGTTTTGCTTTACTAAATAGGGCAGGAGAAGTGATGCAAGAAACCACATACGCTGTACTGCAGGAGCTGATTACAACAAGCCAAAGTGCTGCAACTACCAGTCCATCTATTGCTGCAATTGTACCTACAGTACCAAGCTACGTGCTGGTGGATATTAACAAATTGAAGAGGGTGAGTGTATTTCTGTCTTATAACTGGGGTAAAAGCGACTTAGTGGATGAAATAGAGGTAAGTTTAAACAAATTACCACAAGTGGATGTTAAAAGAGATAAAAGGGATCTGCAGTATAGGAGTAACATTGAAGAGTTTATGAGGCAAGCGAGGAATACGGACTTTGTGGTTGTGGTCATTACCGACAAGTACTTAAAGTCGAGGAACTGCATGAACGAGATTTTGGAATTGACATCGGATGATAATTTCAGGCAAAGGATGTTGCCTGTAGTAGAGCCTGCAGCTGAGGTTGACATTGCGGGAGTTATGAGCCAGGTAAACATCTACAGCCAAACAGGAGCAGCGCACTACATACAGTACTGGGAAGGTAAGCTAGATGAGTTGAAGCATGCTATTGGAGGAAGTTGTGCTGCACGAGAAGCATACACCCAGGAGTTGCAGAAGACGGAAGAGTTCATGAAAAGAGTGGGTCCGTTCTTACTGAACGATATCAGGTTTATTAATGCATTAAGCGTAGAAGATTTGAGGAGAAGTAATTTTGAAGAGATGCGTAGACCTATACAGGAGAAGCAATACAAATGGAGTATAGAGGAGCAGGAGTTACAGAGCACAAGTAAACTGTGTTTGAGTACAAAAAGTGGTGAGCCTAAGTTACTTAAGTTAAATGGCATGGGGAACGACATGAGTTTGTCAAGCCATGGAGGCAATGAGAAGTATTGGTACAGTATCGGAGATGGACTGAGACTGCTATGGTCAATCAGAATGGGAAAGTTGAGTTATGAAGTAGAAGCGAGGCCTGGTGAGGAGTACAACGCATATAGGGAGAACAGAGAATGTGTTTTTGTGTCTGATCCATACTACATAGATAACCTGGAGGATTACCTGATAGACGACATGAAGATTATAACAGGAAGGCACGGGGTATCGAGGCGGAACCAAGAATGGGTGAACAAGCCAAAGGTTCTGATCGTACCGTTGTTACACGGTTTACACTGGAAATGTCTTAAAATGAGTATAGATTACGACAGGAAGAGTATTGGCGTACTGTACGATGATCCATATGGTAAAGAGATCGATGATGTACTGGATGATAGGCTCATAAAAGCAGTAAGAGAGGCAGGCAAGATGTTGTTTGGTGTTAAAGTGAGAACCGTGACAATAGATTCAAAAGAAATGGATCAACAAGGTCTTGAGCAAGGCAATGGTTACGACTGTGGACCAATAGTGTTTAGCAACATAAGGGACTATGTGTCGGACAGGGATTATACGATAAGAAGTGCGAAAGAACGAGAGCACAGGAAACAGATGCTAGAGATAAGGGAGAGAGACATAAGGGAATATGGAGAGGTATCTGGCATATCGATAGATGAGCAGTTACAAGTGATAAGAGACAAGATTAAGGTGAGCTTAGAAGAGAGGGCTAGGGGAGAGTCTGTGATAGGAGAATTATTATCGGAGGATTTAGCGCCTGAGGTAGTGGACATGTTATTTAGCATGTTAGAGGAGAAACACAAAGCGGAAGGAAAAGTGGGAGAAGGGTACACGGAGGGCGAAGTACTAGAAATGTATGGGCTACTATTTGGTACAAACACGCAAGCTTATATAATAAAAGCATCATATGAGAGCAAAGCGCAAGCACTGATATCATCCTACGCTGGTATGGATCTGTTATATACAGCATATGAGATAGGAGGGCAGATATTACACGATGCATTTTTGAACGTAATGTATGAGGAAGAGCAAGCGCTAGGTTTGCTCTGCAGAGCAAAGGAGATAGGAAGTCGTGAACTGGTGATGGAATTGATGAAAGCATCAAACACTCAGGGAGCTACTGGAGCATCTTTTATCAAGGAAGGAGCCTTGGTGGTGCGGAGTACAACTGGATTAGGGGGAGGAATAGATGTACAACAAAGCACCAATATGGCTGGTATTTCACATCAAAAAATTACGATGTCTAGTACTATTAGTAGTTTCATTGAAAAATTAAGCAACAAACTAGACATCATCTGGAAATACAAGCAATATCTGCATAAAGCAGAAATCACAAGATTTCATGAGATACTAAAACGAAATAGCTTAGACGAAACAACGTCACTTGATACTTTACGGGATGACACAGAATTTAAGAAGAGCGTTCTGTTGAAACTGCATCCCGACAAAGGAGGAAAAGCAGAAGATTTTGTATTTGCAAGAGAATTGCAGCAAAAAATGAACTCCGATGTTGATATAAACGCAATAATAGCAGAAAAAGCACAAAAGATTCAAATGACGCTGTACAAAACATCCCTAGGCGTCAAAGTAGCCGATACTGTTGTGGACGTACTAAGAGCGGTCAATCAACCAACACTGGAGAACGGCAAGAAAGTAGTATTTGACACAGTACATTTGTATGGCATGTGCAAGGGACTGAACGGCTACGGCTTGGCAGTAGGAGCCTTGGAAGCATCCTATCAAGTATACCAAGGAGAATACACAGAAGCAGTGAAGCACCTGCTCATCACAGGAGCTTACATGGCATTACCTATGGTAATGGCAGCAACAGGAGTACCATACGCGGGTTTGTTATTTGCAGTAGTGATGACAGCTTACAGCGGTTATCACCTTGTATCCAACACACACGCTCTGTACGTGGAATACACAAGTGAGGACAATGCAGCAAAGTCATCAGAAGCTTATGCGTACTTATACGATGCACTAGTCAAAACTCCACTACATTGCGTATACGAATCTGAAGCTCCTAGCATCTCTGTAGAGAATGATGTGCCGATGACAGATGAACAAGCATCCTCATTGCAAGAAGCAGTGTATGATGTATAAGGAGACCAGGGGGTGAATCTAGGGTCCATATACATAAAGGAACGTAAAGTACCACAGGTATTTTGTGGAAGTATTGTGTGATTTGGGTTTGCAGTGATTCGGCCCCTGCCGTTCTGAAGGCAGGTTTAAGATACTATTTTCGGCGGTAGAATTCCAACAGAATCCTTACGCTTTTCTTCAGAAAAATCGTATTCACCAAGCATGTTGATATGAGCCCAGGTCATTATAGAATGCGTGGATATTACACTCAACAATTGTTCTTTTCTCCTGTCGTCTGTGATTTGTTTCAGTTTATGTGTAAGATAGATATAATTCCAGCAGATAATGGAGTTTTTAATCAGCCTGTTGCAGCTCTCCGCTAGCTCCTGTTCTTCTTTCTCAACCTGTATGAATTCACGCGGACTACCAACTGCTACGGCGCGGGTAAAGCGATTTGCCAGCTCTATTCTGTTCAACTGTTTTTCAATGGCCTGCCTTAGTTCCACTTCATCAATGTAACGGAGAATAAACAGTGATTTTGTAATCTGACCAAAAGCTTTAATTGTCTGATATAAAACATGTTGCCTTGAATAGGAGTTGAGACGCTGAAATATATTAGATGCCGTATTCTCTTTGAGTTTGATGGTCGCAACTAGCCGCAAACAATCATCCCAGTGTTGGTGTAGTAACTGTTCATTCACATAGTTATCAGGGATAATCTTCCAGCACTTCCTCTTAGTTTTGTCGTGATGCTTAAATATATAGAGTTGCATATTCTTCAACCCTTTTAACCTTGGAGCGAATGCAAAGCCGAGCATATGCGTTAAACCAAAAATAGCCTCACTATAGCCATGAGTATCAGTAGAGTGGATGTCACTTTTGACAACTTCGTTATGCATTAGACCGTCAATGACGTAAGTACTCTCACGGTCAGAAGCGCTGATTACGGTAGAATGCCAGAGTAAATGCCTTTCATCACAATGAATGTATAAGCGCTTACCCCTTGTCCTTGGCCGAAATATTTGAACGAACGCGTAGCAATCAGCGATTCGCTGTGCACCTCAAATTTCTGTCCGTCACTAGCTGTGTGCAGCCTATCCTTCATGTTACGATATATATTTGGCAACTCCATTTTGTTCATGAACATCAGTACTCTATCATTAGCTTCGCGAACGTTGTCTGATGAAAAACGCCAATTCACTGTATGGTCCAGCTCATTCTCACTGACATGCGAAGATATTCTGGCCATTTTACGTATGCCAATTCCGCAGCCCAAGCCTATTATACCTGCGAGTAAAGCAGGACGTGAAGTCATTTGTAATGTGTGGGTTTGCTGCCAATGCTCAAGGGCTGAAAGCATATCAGAATGATGATGTACTGTCTCTAGTATTTCAGCAAGGGGTATGTAATGACGCCTTGGAAACCACGTTTGCAGAGGGTCCGTCTCCTGATTATCCAGTGGTGGCGTCTTTACATGAAAAGACCCATCTGTTTTAAAACTTAGGTATTCATTCGCTGCCACTCTTCCATTGGTTGCTATGTATTGCATATACAGTGCCTGGTCAAGTTGTTGTAGCACAGACTTGGAATCAAGAAAGCTCAGTAATCCAGCACGCTCGAGCAGCTGATGTTTTTCTCTTTCCCACCGCGTTTTGCTGATCATATATTTGTCCAAAGGCAGGTACTTGTAAGAATGCATCAAGTTGAGCTTGCCCGATTTGATAGCAACCGCTACATGCTGTAACAAAAAGACTTTGTATAGTGATGTACGGAATGTTCCATCTCCTCTATACAATGCTTTGCGCTCCTTCTCATCCAGAAATGTTATAGGAGCATGCTGGCCTACGTTACCATCCTTATCTCGAAAATACCCAATTGCCTCCATCAATGGAGAATGCTGTTGCTCAGGCAGAAAGTTTATCGCCTTCAGGACTGGATTTAAGCGGCTTTGCAGATGTAGTGATTTGCTTTCCTGAAGCTCATATACAATCGACTCATCATCTTCAATTACTCCTGAAAATCCCGTGCGTATACTCTCGATATTACCAGCCATCTTAAGATTCAGAATACATTTGATACTGTCTACTTTCTCTGTGTCTGCCAAAAAATTATCATTAGCAATAGTATGAATTTTCTGTATGATGCTAAATACATCGCTTTCCAAATCTTGTATCAAAGATTGCAATTGATTTTGTTTTGCTTGCTGTTGCCCTAGGATTCTTTCTTTACGTTCATTAGAAATTGTAGTTTGGAAGGCTGCCATGACATTTAATAAAATATCAACCAGGTTATCCTGCATACGGTAATATTGGTGTGCCACAAAAGCTATTACATGTATGTGGCGGTCTGCTTCAGAACGCTGCTGTATCTGGAATATCTGCGCTCTCATCACACTACCAGCATAATAACGAATCCCTGCTTGTCCCAACTGGAGTATATCGAGAGCACCAGACAATTTCTCGTGTAATTCCGCTATGACATGAAAGTCTGCAACATATTCGCGGACTTTACTGGGCTTTGTAGATTGAGAGAGTCTTTTAAGCAACGTTAATTGATAGCCTTTATCATCACGCACAAATAAAGAATCCAGAAGGGCTGCTGCTTCGGGGGTCATACAGCTATTCATTTTAAGTATTAATGAATGTTTGTGAGACTGTAGCGACTCACGTATCAATTCGCATATAGTCCAAGACTGCGGAAGAACGATGCGGTGTTGAATCAGACAATCGATACATCTTTCAAAGATTAGTCTTGGCTTCAAATAGTGTGAAACACAGGAGATTAGTTCATGTTTAATAAGGGTTGTAGCCCCCGTGTCAAAGGTTTGAAATCCATGGTACTCAGCGATGATCTGCTGATGTCTTATCCTGCTTGCCTTGCTGTAATCAGAGGCAATAAACTCTGATGCTGGATATCCCACGATTCTTGCTGCAACTGCAATATCTCTTTCATGAAAATCATGTGGTAAGAAGAATCGCTTGCTCGTTCTGAAATATCCACATAATAACAAGAAGCCTACCTGGTTGACCGGACTTCGTAAACTGTGAGCTATATTGGGGTTTGACGATGATTGGAACGAAAAGTAGCTCTAAGGAGTTTTTATTTCATTTAATTTTCTCAAATTCCAATCTCACATATGATTATGGTAAAGGCTCATGGATGTGCTACGTGCACTAAGTCACATCGGCGTACATGATATCGTTTTGGAATTTCTGAAACTACTTTGTCAAACAGTAGACAAAAAGATCACAGAGAAGGTGGCAGACAAAGCTTCATTGTTTAAGCCAACATACTTTTCTGTTTATGCTGAAGTTGCACTTCAGCATAATGCCGATTATATAAAAGAGACCTCTGCATTATTGAGTTATGTGAATAGAAGTATTATGGTATGAAGGATAAAGTAACCAAAAGAGGGTATGATGAGTTTTTTAAAGATTGAAGCAGAACATAGGATTCAGGGAAGTAAGGTGATGCGACTATGCGGTCTGATAAAGTGGAGAAGGCTTGAAGCTATTTTAGCTGGTTTGGGAAGGAGTGGTTATGGTCCTAACGGTTATGATGTCGTTCAGTTGCTCAAGGCGTTGATACTACAAAGCTGGTATAGTTGGTTTAAATTACAGAAACGTGGATTTGGCGAACTGGAAGGGGTAAAATTGTAGGAATTAGCGTGATTTGGAAAAAATAGCTTACCACTAATTATTGTATGTGGTGTACTGTAGTCCGGGTGGAATCTGGAGTTGAGGCTAGATTGCGAAAGTAAACTGTTCGTATAACAAGTGCTGCATGTTATAAGCAACATATAGTCGTCGTATAATTGTGTTATTAGTGATATATATACTTTATCAAAATCTAATCGTATAACATTTGTGATTGAAATAAAGCAAATTAAGCAATACATTGCCTATCAAAAGGCAGCAGATAAATCTCCTGCTACATTGACAAGTTACCGCAGTGATCTTGTCCAGTTTGCTGTCTGGTTTGAAAGGGTTAACAATATGAGTATGAATTTGCACCATATCACACCAACTGATGTTCGGCAGTACAAACAGTATCTTATTGATTCCAATTTTAGACCACAAACCATCAATCGCAGATTATTGTCACTCAAATATTTTTTAGCATGGGGATGGGATAGTAAAAAGAGCAAGTATCGTTTTCCATTACCATCTACTGTCAAGCAATCACAACAAATGCCAAGGTGGCTAAGTAAAGTTGAGCAGAGCCAGCTACTACGTTGTGTAGAACGTAGTGGTATGGTGAGAGACATTGCTATTGTGAAGATTTTAATGAACACAGGACTACGAGTTAGTGAGTTATGTAACCTCAAATGGGTACATGTTGTAATGAGCGAACGTAAGGGGAAGCTAGTGGTGAACGTGGGTAAAGGTTCTAAATATCGTGAAGTTCCGTTGAATAGGGATGCTAGGCAGTCATTTTTTGACCTTGGATATAAAGACTATGGAGGAAGTGATTGTTTTATATTTACTGGTCAACGTGGTGTTTTGTCTGCGCGTGGCGTCCAGTTTATGTTGGCAAGACTGAGTCTTCCTAAGGAATTGGGGACGATATCGCCGCATCAACTTAGGCATACTTTTTGTAAGAATTTGGTGGATGCAGGGATTAAGTTGGAGAGAGTTGCGGCACTCGCAGGACATGAGCGGTTAGATAGCACGAGATTGTACTGCCAGCCTTCTTTTGTGGACCTTAGAGACGCTGTAGAACGCATAGGGGAGTTGGATTGATGCGTTTGATAGAAGTATTACCTGCTCATGACATTAGAGCATTTGATAATCCACCGATGTTGTCGACAGATGAGAAGAAACAGTATTTTAGAGTAGATGAAGCCCTAATGAGCTTGCTAGGTGGAGTCAAGGAGGGCCACAATAAGGTTGGTTTATTATTGCAGTATGGTTATTTTAAGGCTAGCGGTAGATTTTATACACAGAACACATTTAGAGGAGAGGATATTCAGTTTGTTGAGAAGATAGTAGGTGTTGGTGTCGAAGATGTTGCTAGACGGTACGTAGATAGAACTCGCCA
>NZ_SCFA01000022.1 GCF_004210275.1 Rickettsiales endosymbiont of Peranema trichophorum | reverse complement strand
CATAAGGCTTCCGGCTTCTTCTTTATGTCGGGAAACACTAAATTCTCAGACAGTACTTGTGTTATTACTTTGCCCTGTAACAACTCCTCAAACTCCTTCCTAACTTCCGGCTTCGCCTCCTTTAACAACTCTTCTATCAACTCGTTCCCTGATGTCTTGACCCAGTACGTCTCTAACTTCCCATGGTTCTTTAAACACTTTATTATCGACCATGGATTGTACAATATGTGCTTGCCTATTTGATACCCGTTGTACCATTCCTTGATCGCATCAAGCGATACTGCTTGCTTCGTTTCTTCCAGCAGTTTGAGAACCTCATCTTCTGTAAACCCAAAGTATTGCCCATAGTCTTCTCTCAATAACGAGTATACCTCTATGTTGTTTAATCCAGAAAACAAACTCTCCTGAGAGATACGCGTTATTCCTGTGACTACAGCCTTTGTTAAGTAACTGTTATCCTTTAATGCCTGACCAAGCATACTCCGCATTAGCTCCACCATCTTCTCGTAGTATTTGTGCAGGTAAGCTTCTTGTATCGGTGTGTCGTATTCGTCTATTAATATGATAGGGTTTTTCCCACAGTGCCTCTGTATGTAGATACAGAGCTGCTTGATGGCGCTTGCAATGTGTGACTTGCGCCCTCTTTCGTTCAACAACTCTACGAACCTTGCCTTCTCATCTTCATTCAAACAATCACTTTGCAACAGATATCTGTGACTACTGTATACCTCTCTCACCAACACAACAATATTGTCGTATGCTCCTCGGTATGTAGACTGCTTCACATCCTTGAACGATATGAATATCACTGGATACTTATGCTGGTGCTCCTCACAAAAAGCTCTGTCCTGCCCTATATTCAGCTTCTCAAACAAATTCTCATCTTTTGGCTGACTATGATCTAAAAAGTAGTACAGCATCGACAAGTTCAATGTTTTACCAAATCTTCTAGGTCTTGTGATTAAAATCACCTTCGCACCGTCCTCTAATACTTCTTTGATTAAAAGAGTCTTATCGGTAAATACATACTCTTCTCTTACTATTTCTCTAAAGTCGCTGACTCCTACCGGTAGTTTCATGGGTGTTTTTTATCTTTTATTTTTGATTTCTCTGTACTGTCAATACTATAACATAACATCTGGTATATAGTATAACATTTCTAGCCCTTCTGCGACCACATCATGAAACAAGCCTCAAACAACCGTCACTTTTATAAGTTGACCTCAATAGATGTTTTTAACTACACTCTTTGCTTTATCATTAAACTCATTTTACCTTTGTACTTGCTTGCCCATCACCTTATACCAAATTTCAGATTAAATCAGGCGAATGGATTTGAGGATGGGAGTGCGTAAGCGTATTGAAATAGGTGCGCAGAGCCGAGTTTCACAAAATCCGTTTTGAATCATTTAAAAATGAGAATTGGTATCATTTGCCTTTGCCAACAACTTAACATACTACTTTCGCCCGAATTCTTGTCATTCCCATTAATTTGCGGACAGGCTCTAAAAAGTTATCAATGCATGTGATGCTTGTTGCTTATAAGAGCGCTACAACAGTCTTTAACCAGGTTTCTAATTCTGCTTATGTAGGACGCTCTCTCCGTCACACTAATCACACCTCTACTATTTAGAAGGTTGAAGATGTGGTTGGCCTTCAAACACTGATCGTATGCAGGGTACGCCAAACCATGTTGTAGCAGCTTTGCACATTCATTTTCATGTTCGCCAAACTGTGTCGTTAATAAGACGGTGTCGGCGTGTTTGAAATTATACCAAGAGTACTCTTTTTCACTTTTCAAAAAAACGTCTCTGTATTTGAGACCCTCCTTGTTCCACACTATATCCCAAACGCTTTTAACACCCTGTACAAACATGGCTAATCTTTCTAGCCCGTACGTCAATTCGCCTGGGATAGGCTTGCATTCAATTGTCCCTATTTGCTGCATATAAGTGAATTGGAATATCTCCATACCATTGCACCATAACTCCCAACCCAAGCCCCATGCCCCTAAGGTGGGATTTTCCCAATCATCTTCAATAAATCTAATATCGTATGCCTTAGGATCGATACCAATTTGATATAAGCTTTTTAAGCATAATTCTTGAATATCATCTGGTGATGGCTTTAAAATCACCTGAAATTGGTAATAATGCTGCATTCTGTTTGGGTTTTCACCATATCTTGCGTCTGCAGGACGCCTACATGGCTGTACATAGGCCACGTTCCAGGGGTTATTTGCAAGACACTGGAGTGCAGTAGCAGGGTGTGATGTTCCAGCGCCTACTTCCATGTCATACGGCTGTAGTATTACACAACCATACTCTGACCAATACTTTTGTAGCTCTAATATTATGTTTTGAAAGTACATGATCCACTCGCTTTACAATGTTATTTTTAGAGCATGATGTGTTGTTTTTGATGCCACAATTTTGCACACACACAACCGCACTGCTTTGATTACCTTTAAATGTAGGTCGCCCCAGCAGTATTACGAGCTGACCCACGTACACTATACATCATCTAGCAAGTGATTCCAAATTTTTAATAGACTGTCTATTATCAACTTGTGCTTTTAGCTTATTTGGAACACCTGGTACTGTGCTTAATGGGTCAGATTTGAGGGAAGCATCCTTCATGTCCTGATCCGAGATAGCATGTGGATTCGATATAACAGTAGAATCCGAGACAACAGGGGAAGGTAGACTTCTCATTGCCTTCTCTTCTTGAGCTATAATTTTTTCTTCCTGATCTCTCCCCTCTTCTAAAATTGCGTCTGGACTATCATTATTAGATCGAAGATCGCTTTCAGTTGTAACGGCATCATTACTTTTTTTGCCTCTAAACAATCTGCTCAAGAAAGACTGTTTCACAGGCTTGGTGGCTTCGAGCTTCTTGCTATTTGGAGTTTGGGTGATACTGCCTTTATCACCTAATGCTGCACCTAGTTGCTGGCCGTCATCATACACATCTTTTAAAGGATCGACGTATACTTGCTGGGGCTTACGATACATTCCATCCGAGCCAACAGCTGAGCTTGTCGTGTTTTGTATGAGATTAGTGTCACTACCTCCTTTATTTTTTTTCTTTTTAGCAAATCCACCAGCCTCTATAAATCTGTTATCCCTAGGACTATGTCTTTTGCTGAAATCAGCAGCACTACCTTTATTTTGATAGCTACCGTACAAAGGGTTAATCGGACTACTACATCCTACCAAAAACAGAGCTGCAGACCACACCATAACAGTTTTATAGTAACGCGTTTTCATACCGTATATTTTTCCCTCCTTTTATATTTGCAAGGCACATCATAGTCACTTGATGAACAACTATACCGACATACCACATAAGCAATGTGATTGCGACACAACCCATTTGTAGACGCAAACACCCACATAATCTGTTTGACAAGGTTGTATCAACATACTGTTTAGTTTAAATTTATTATCTTTACATAACCACTTGTGTTTTTTGCCTTGAAAATATCGCGAACCACAAGCGCTAAAGATACTGTAACTAGTGTTTATTTGTTATGTCAACACCATATTGTCTATACAAACCTTTTTAGGGTATATTTGCTATTTGGCACAGGTTTACAGCCAGTTGTTATGCACAGTATTATAGAGGCTAATTGCAGCAATAGCAGCGGTTTCGGCGCGCAAAATCCTTTTGCCTAGAGATATTTCCAACAGGCGCTCCCCAAAGCCTCTTATACTAGTAACTTCATCTTCTGAGAATCCGCCTTCTGGTCCTATCAAAATACAATCATCACGTGGACTTGCATTGGGACTTTGAAGTTGATTCAGAGATAGTTGTTGTGAGGCTGTTGTACGCTCATTACAAAACAGTAAGGAACCATCGAAGTGTCGCTGATTTAGAAAATCTCTGAGAGTCTGCATGGGATGAATTTGAGGTACTACAAATCTTTCTGATTGTTCTGTAGCCTCGATTGCAATTGTAGTAAGCTTGACTTCGTTCACTTTATTTACTACGGTTCTAGACGTTATGATGGGCCACATTTCTGTTACTCCCAGTTCCGTTGCCTTCTCAACTATAAAGGCTGTATTATTTCCTTTTAATGGAGAAAATGCAAGATGTAGAGATTGCTCTTGACTAGGGAGTTTTAAACGCTCCATAATTCTGACACACCCGGCATTCAAGAATTCTGCGAGCCATTCTCCATCCGTACCATTAAAAACCTTTAATCTCTCTTTAGACTTCATCCTTAGTACCTTTGCCAGGTAATGCTCCTGACCTGCTGTCAACTTTAGTACTGCACCGGTTTTTAACTTCTCAGCACTAAAGACTCTAGTACGCAAGGACATATAGACTACACCGTATTTAACACCAATTTTGGGAAATTGACATCAGAGCTTGTCCGCAAATATGATATATGTTGGTGCGTCTGGATGGTGTTGAGACAAACATCACAGGCTCCCATTCTTTGCATTCCGCCATCTTGCCTTTTGTCACTACCGCTTATCCCCCTTTGCCATTCCGGCATCTTCCTGTGTCGCTCCCCTTTTTTGTCATTCCCGCTCCCTCTCTTGTCATTCCCGCAAAAACGCACTGGTGTCCGGGGAAAAAATTAAGGTTAAATTGTATTTATTTGTTAGTTGGCGTAAGTCTTTGATTTCAGGTATATTTCCTGTTGCAAAAACCTAAAGGAACTTACGCCATGTATAGGAATAGCACATTTTTTCAAATACTAAAACATCTTGATAAAGGGTGTGTTAAGAAATTGGCCACGAAACATCATAGTGATAAATATTATAAACGCTTTAATACCTGGAACTACTTGGCAACAATGGTTTTTGCCCATTTAACGAATTCCAAAAGCTTAAGGGACATGGAAATTGGTTGTAGTTTTATCAAGTCCAGCCAATATCATTTGCAACTAAGTGATGTTAAACGCTCAATTTTAATTTTAATAAAAAATTTTCCCCGGACAACAGTCCGCAACAGCGGGAATCCATTTGCCTTTGACAACCACTTAACATACTACTTTTGCCCGAATTCTTTTCATTCCAATTAATTTGCGGACATGCTCTCACACCATAATTATCTGACACCAAGTATATTGTAGAGTTGATTAATGTCATACTCTAATAGTTGGTCTTCTTTCATCTTTTCTTCAATCTGCTTCGCAGCATATACAATAGTCGAGTGGTTCCTTCCACCCAAAGCGTCTCCTATTTCCTTAAGGCTGCTTCTGGTCAGCTGTTTTACCATAAAGGCTGCAACTTGTCTGGGTTGTATGTACCGCTTCTCTCTTGTTTTCTTTAACATTTCTGCGAGAGTAAAACCGTAATAATTAGCTATTGCGTTGATTATTTGGTTAACCGTCAAACAGGCTTCGTTAGCAAGAAAACAGTCCTTTAAAACATACTTTGTGTTTTTCAAGTTGATCTCCAATCCTGACGAGGCAGTATGATGCAAAAGGTTATGTAAAGCCCCCTCTAGTTCTCTAACACTAGAAGTAACGTTTTGAGCGATAAACTCTAGAATGCTTTCATCTATGTTAACTTTACGCTGACGTGCTTTATGTTTTAAAATCTCCAGTCTTAATTCATAGTTTGGCTGTTTTATCTCTACTACCAATGCACCAGCCAACCGTGATTTAGTACGACGATCAAACTCTAAACGATATGGAGTTCTGTCACTAGAAATGACTACGAATTTTCCAGATTCTGCTAAAACAGCTAAGATATTTGCAAACTCGGACTGTGTGCTATTTTTGCCGCATAGGAACTGTAAATCATCCAGTAATAGCACGTCTAGAGAACGGAGACACTCTTTAAACCCTAAACTTGTATTATTTTTAAGAGACACAACGTACTGATGCATAAATCTCTCAGAACTAATATACACAACCCGCTTTGTTGGAGCATTTGAAAATACAGCATTTGCAATAGATTGCAAAAGATGAGTTTTTCCCATACCAACACCTCCGTACAGGTATAGCATGTTAGGACATGCAGATGTAGCACCTGACAGTTGCGAGGACACTATATTAGATGCAGATGTAAAGGCCAGCTTATTTGTTTCACCTACCATGAAGTTATCAAAAGTCAGCTTCACATCTAGCACATTTGAAAGATTTGCAAGATAACTGGCTTGAGATCCATGAAATTCGCTTCTATCGTTGTATACATCATCTTCTTGAGCACCAATAGCCGGAGTTTGGCTTTCTGAGAGCACTCTTAAATCTATTACGGTGATGTTTGGTGCCTTTATAGACAAACTTTGCTTCATTTTATTGAGATAATTGGTAAAGACAGTATCCCTAATAAATCTGTTTGGCGCTGTAACAGTGATGACATTATCCTGAATCTTTTCAAAAGCAAGGTCAATAAACCAAGTGTTGAATGTGTCCAGACCATACTCATTCTTGAGATCTTGCAAGACTTCTCCCCAAAGCTCCTGGTCTCCAAATTGCCTTTCGTGTTTTTTTATAGTGTTATTCATGTTTTGATCTTGAGATAGTAGACGTATAAATTGACTCAATACTTCCACTTCGTAAAGAGAATAAATCTACTTTTATGCAAATAAAAGAGTTGACTTTGTGGAACTGAAGCTATTCCATAAAATACCAAAGCATTGAGTATCAGAAAGCGCTTATTTCCTATTGTGCAATCAATTGTATAGGCTCAAAACCAGTAAGTAATAGTAACTGGCTTAAAAGACGTTCTGAGGAAGTCTATGGCGTTCGCATACTCCCTGTTGATTATAGCCATTCCCATTTTAAATGATTCAAAACGGATTTTATGAAACTTGGCTCCACGCACCTCCTACCTGATGAAATATCGACCGATACCGATAGCATCTCTTACTTCTTCTATTGTGGATTTAGCTGTACTACAAGCTATCTTTGTACCTTCATACACTATGTCACGCAGATAATCTTGAGTCATTGCATTACGCCTGTCACGTATTGGCATCAATAGTTCCTGCAATACGTCGTTCAAAATCGATTTAACCTTGGTGTCAGCAAGCCCTCCTTTTTGATACATTGCTTTTAACTCACCGACTTCATCCTTATTGCTATGAAAAGCGTCTAGATAAGTAAATACCACATTCCCTTGAACATTCCCAGGATCACTGACCCGTACATGTTGTGGATCAGTAAACATGCTAAACACCTTATCTTTGATGCTTTCAGGTGAATCGGATAACAAAATGGCGTTATTGAGAGATTTACTGGCTTTTGCCTTACCATCAATACCAATAAGCCTTGGTACATCACTGAGAAGAACTTGTGCTTCCTTAAGGCATTCTGTATTGTATAGACGATTGAACCGCCTTACTATTTCATTAGTCTGTTCCACCATTGGAATTTGGTCCTCACCAACGGGGACACAATCTGCTTTAAAAATGGTGATGTCTGCAGCCTGACTTATCGGATAACAAAGAAAACCCACTGGAATTGAGTCCTGGTACTTCTTTCGCTCTATCTCACACTTAACAGTAGGATTACGCTCGAGGCGAGACAGCGTTACCAAATTCATATAATACACTGTTAACTCCGCAAGAGCGGTAACCTGAGACTGTATGAAAATCGTTGTTTTCTCAGGATCTATTCCAACGGCTATGTAGTCCGCAACAAGCCCCAATACGCTATCCGTGACCTTATCTGACTGATGAAAGTTGTCTGTCAAAGCTTGTACGTCAGCAACCATAACGTATTGCTGATACTCTTCTTGAAGAGCAACTCTATTCTTGAGTGAGCCAATGTAGTGACCCAAGTGCAGTCCACCAGTGGGCCTGTCTCCTGTTAGTACTACCTTAGGCACATTTTAACTCACTACAAATTGGCACCCAAAAATCACTAGACTCTATTTTACTATTTCAATGTGTTTTACGTCTATCTCAATCTTTGGAGAGAGGGGATTTAAGTAGCCTCTATCTAAGTCAACTTCACCGCAAATCTTTAACAAAGTCTTTGGCGTAATCTGTTCTCTAGGCATGTCCTCGTCATCTATCTCTACAACTATCTCCTTTGCACCGTCACTGAACATGTATCTGTCGTGCGATAAGCGCTTTGTAATGTAGCCTTGTAGCACAACCCTCATGTCGTCGTATCCGTTCTCCAGAACGCTTTTTATAGAAGATGCTGAACTCGCGTCTGGGCCTACAAAACCACCATGCTGAGTTCCAGCCGAATTAGGTCCCACGAATCCACCATTAGCAGCTTCTGCACTCACAGCAAAGGAAAGCAACATTGCCACAGCCATCATTCCACGAAATTTGTTTATCATAGTGTACCTTTAATTAACGATTAGTATGAGTACTATGATATTACGATATCATGGACCTGTCAATCTTTCTAAGACTATTGCTTGTGCTTCCAAACCGGTATATTTATACCAATGCTGTTTATAAACAACGTATACATAACATATATATAATGAACACAAAGGCGAAGATACGACAAGAATTACTGGTACTACGAAAAAATTTATCAGAAACTTGGAATGAGATGTTTTGGAGCAAACTTTGTGATAACTTACTGGGACTCATTGCTACTCTTTCGGGTAGATCTGTGTGCGGATATTATCCCATCAAGTTTGAAATCAATATGATATACATCCTTGCAGAGATTGAAAAACTAGGGCGTTATGACATCGGACTGCCAAGGGTAGTCGATAAGTTCAGACCTCTAGAGTTTAAACTATGGAGGACAAATACACCGTTAGAGTTTAACTCAAATATGGGATTGCATGAACCATATCAATCTCAGGAGACAATAATACCGGATTTGATTATGGTGCCACTACTTGGATTTACAAGAAGTTGCCATAGACTAGGTTATGGAGGTGGTTTTTATGATAGGACACTACCACATTATCCAAATGCTGTGTCGATTGGTGTTGCATATTCTTTTCAAGAAAACAACGATATACCAACAGAACCACATGATATTCCACTCTTTTATATTGTAACGGAAGCTGGTATCATTCGCAATTCTTGGAGTTAGACGTGACTACACTGCGGACAATTTTATCACAAGCGAAGCAGAGGCTCAGGGATGCCTCTATACAAACTTATGCGATAGATGCAGAGCTTCTGATGATTTACTCTTTAAATTATCAAGGAAGAGAGGAGTTGCTACTTCAACTTTCTAATGACACATCTTTGACAAGCATACAACAAATTGTCTTTGAAGAGAATGTTCAAAGACGAATAGCACGAGAGCCCATCTCCCAGATATTGGGGACAAAACACTTTTATTTGTCCAAATTTAAAGTCACAAGCCATGTTTTGACACCAAGACCGGAGACGGAATTGATGATAGACAGCATTCTCCAAACGTTCCCAGATCGTTCATATCCTTACGACTTTCTTGATCTAGGCACTGGCAGTGGTTGCATAGCTATAACATTGGCCATGCTCTATCCTCAAGCATCCGTTACTGGATTGGACATTAGCGTAGAAGCATTATGTACCGCTAGAGAAAATGCAAAATCTAATAACGTACATGTCAGATTTCTGGAAAGCAATTGGTGCGATCAACTTGAGAAGGATGAAGTGTACGACGCCATCTTATCTAATCCACCATATATACCTTACAAAGATTGGGTTGGCTTAGAAGCAGACGTCAAAGAGTACGAGCCTTCGATAGCACTTACAGACTTTGAGGATGGTTTGACTCACTATCAAACGATAGCTAAGCAAACATATGATTTTTTGAAACCTGGAGGATTTTTACTGTTTGAGATAGGTATTGAACAAGCTTCAGCTGTATGTGATATTACTACATCATTTGGTTACGAGTTATATCAGAAGCACCTAGATCTCAACAACATAGAAAGGTGCCTAATCTTTCAAAAAAAAAGCTAACCCAACATATAGGTCATAGTATATACAATGAGCACAAGCACTCAGTCTCCTACAGATATTCATCAAAAAAAACAAGAAAGGATTGCTAAGACCATAGCTAGGGCTGGTGTTTGTTCCAGGCGTGATGCGGAAAAACTTATATTACAAGGGGTAGTCACATTAAATGGACAGCATGTCATGTCTCCGGCAACTTTAGTATCCAAAAGCGACACGATACTTGTCAATAATCAGCCTCTGATCAGCCCTATGAAAACCAGATTATGGCTGTTTTTTAAACCAAAGGGTGTGGTGACTACCAACAGGGATCCAAAAGGAAGAAAGACAATCTTTGACATATTGCCCAAAAATCTTCCACGTGTTATCAGCGTTGGTAGACTGGACTTAAACAGCGAGGGTTTATTGCTTTTAACAAATTCCGGGGCACTCTCCAGACAAATGGAACTTCCCAGTACTGGCTTAGAACGACGCTACAGATGCCGTGTACATGGTCTTGTTCATCCTGGTATCATTAAAAAACTTGCTAATGGGGTTGTGGTAGATGGTATCAGATATGACAAGATCATTGTCACGTGCGACAGATTGCAAGGTACACATAGTTGGGTGACTGTCAGTCTACACGAAGGCAAGAACAGAGAAATTAGAAAAGCATTTGAGTATTTTGGGCTTACAGTGAACAGACTGATTAGAGTTGGCTTTGATAGATTTGAGTTGGGCGACCTTAAGGTAGGAGAAGTGAAGGAAATTGGAACAGACGAAGTGCATGAGCTCCTAAACGAGTTGCAATTAATGGATTTTTGCTTTGACAGCAACGCTTAATGTGGATAGACTTGCTGTGTCGCTTGCGCCTGTAGCTCAATTGGATAGAGCGCTAGACTACGGATCTAGAGGTTAGGGGTTCAAGTCCTCTCAGGCGCGCGTTCATCTGAATCCAAACAATACCAAATTTCAGATTAAATCAGGCAAATGGATTTGAGGACGAGGCTGGGTAAGCGTATTGAAATGCCTGCACAGAGGCGAGTTTCACAAGATCCGCTTTGAATCATTAGACCTCTTGCATAACTCATAGATGAGTGAGGAATTTTTAGGAAAAATGCAGGTGAGCACCGCAGCATATCCTATATATGTGAGGAGCGCAGACAAATTTTGACGACAAAATAACCACTCAGAATGAGTTAGGCAAGAGGTCTATTTAAAAATGGACACTGGTACAACACTTATAAAGTGCTTCACTTTTGTTAGATGGCTCCATAGATTTTTCTACCAATCACTTTTGAAGCTGTTATGATTAAATACAGGGTCATAACAACAAATAAACTATTTAAGATGCTAAATACTGAACCACGTGGCCTCATACTTACTGCTGTGGTAGATCGCAGTTATTTTGAGAATGCCAGGCAATGGTACGGGGACAGATACTTAAAGCCATTGAAACACAGAGCTTATATACTTGTTGCTACTCTTTTCATCCTTTGGTTCACTTTTTTAATAGTGAAAACTGTGCTTTTAGATGATCCGGTACAGAAATACCCATTTGCAATATATGTGGATGACCAAATCAACTACTTCCCGCACATTCAGCGATTATCAAACAGTGATGGATCAGTGGCGGTTGCAGTGGCGCGCTACTTATTGGCTCAGTACGTCAAAATTCGAGAAGGTTATGATTATAACAATCTTCACACTGATAAGTTAACCACGCTGTTACGTACAATCATGTCTTTATCATCTCAAAAGTTATTTAGAAGTTACATAGATTACCTAGATCCATCCATCAACTCTACAAGTCCTATACTCCGGTATAAAACGAATGCGCTAGTCACAGTGTCCGTTACATCTGTGGAATTTCCGCAACATAATCATCACCCGGAATCAGCAAAAGTCTACTACCAGGTGACGGAACAGTGGATAGGGGGACAGCGCAAATTATCAAAGTGGGTTGTTGATACTGACTTCATATTGAGCGATATTAGCAAGGTCTTAACAAAGGAGATGCCCTTAAAGTTTACAGTCACATCCTACAAACCACAGCTTATAGAAGAGGATCAGATAGCGAATTGAGGATACAAGAGTGCCTTCAGGCTTTGCCTCTTACCTCCTCCCCATACTAGTTCTTCACATATCTTCTGTATGCACTACTTTCTTATATCACATCTCAGACTTACAACGCACGTGAAAATGGGCGTCCATTCACCTTCCCTAACAACTTAACGGACTACTTTTGGCCAGATTCCCTTCATTCCAATTAATTTGCGGACAGACTCTTAATTGACGTAGAATCTGATGGGGGTTAGGCGACAAGGCTATGCAACAGAGTTGCCTTTGGAAATTTTAGGCTTTTTAGTGCTTTTCCGCGCTATTTCATCCTGTTTTGTGACGACATCTTTAGGTTTACTTTGTTTCTTCACAACTTTTGGTTGAATATTTAACATTCCTTGTATTTCTTGTATGTCCCTTTTCATTTGAACAGACATGTTACGAACTGGCTCAAACTCATCTCGAGTAATAAAGTTCATTTTCTTTATCATTATTTCGATATGCTCCTTTATGTAGGCGCATATTTCTCTTTTCGTGTTACTAGCAGAAGCAAATGCAGTACTTGCAATCTTTCCCAGTTCGTCAAAAAAGTGATTGTGTCGTTTCATACAAAATCATAAATGTGTTGTTAGTTGTTTTTTGCAAAGTTAGTAGTAAAACAACTCTTTCACTATAACCCTATAATGATTTACGTATGTATGCAATACTTTTCCCAAATCTTGACCCTGTAGCTTTTGAAGTACTGACACTAGAAGTAAGGTGGTACTCCCTCGCCTATATCGTAGGCATACTACTGGGCTACATATTACTAATGCGCTCCTTGAATCGTGATTCTTTCCAACTTACAAGTGATGCCAAAGAAAACATCATATTGTACATGACGATTGGCATAATAGTTGGCGGTAGGCTTGGCTACATTTTATTTTATGATTTGCATTCTGCTATTTATCAACCAATCGTGATTTTCAAGACATGGCAGGGAGGTATGTCATTTCATGGAGGATTGGTTGGCGGTGGGGTTGCTTCTTATGTATATGCACGCAGGTACGGCATTCCATTTTTGCAGTTTGTGGATGCACTTGTCTGTGTTGTTCCAATTGGTATATTTTTGGGTAGGCTTGCAAATTTTGTAAATCAGGAGCTATGTGGCAGAATCACCGATTCACCGCTTGGCGTGATATTTCCAAAAATGGGTAGCCTTCCCAGACATCCATCACAGCTATACGAAGCAGCGCTTGAAGGCTTGATACTTTTTGTGATAATGCAGCTATTGTTTTGGCGCACAGACATAAAAAAGTACACAGGGAAATTGACTGGGGTATTTTTTTGCTATTACGGTGTTGTGAGAATTTTGGTAGAGTTACTGAGGGAACCTGATCAAAATATTGGCTACCTTGCATACGGGTTAACGATGGGACAAATACTCTCGATTCCTATGTGTATAGCTGGTCTTTCTTTGATAATATTTAAAAGACGATGATAAGCTCAAAGCCCTAAATCTCGTGTTGTGCATTAGATACGTTCTTGTTATAATACAAGTTGATTCGAACAAAGTATAGTAGTACTATTATCTTGGCATTGAAAGCTCTCGATAAATAGCAGTATTTTAAAACTGGCTGTAAAATGACGGATCTGCCTTGTCCACATAATATACAAGTAAAAAGTTAGAAATATGTTATCCAAGATACTAGGACTGTTTTCCTCAGATATGGCGATTGACCTTGGTACTGCTAACACTCTGGTGTATGTACCCAAAAAAGGTATCGTTCTTAACGAACCTTCTGTGATAGCTTTGTTACAGCACAGAGGAGTGAGCACACCATACGCTTTTGGCACTCAGGCAAAGATGATGCTAGGTAAGACTCCGGCTGAAATTTACGCATTTAGACCATTGAAAGATGGGGTAATAGCTGATTTCAAAGGTGCTGAAGAGATGATCAAGTATTTCATCAACGTGGTACATGATCGTAAATTTTTCTTTGCGCGGCCTAGGATCATAGTGTGCGTACCTTCTGGTTCGACGGCGGTAGAAAGACGTGCAATCCAAGACGCGGTAGAAAGTGCGGGTGCAAGGGATGTCTACTTGATAGAAGAGCCTATGGCTGCCGCAATAGGTGCTAACTTGCCTGTTACGGAGCCAACTGGTTCTATGGTAGTTGACATAGGTGGTGGCACCACTGAAGTTGGTGTATTGTCCCTTGGGGGCGTCGTATATTCCAAGTCAATACGAATTGGAGGTGATGCGATAGACGATGCAATCATCGCGTATATTAGAAGGTACCACAATCTATTGATAGGAGAGGCTACGGCGGAGAGAATCAAAAAAGAGATAGGAACTGCTTGCCTTCCTGACTCTACGCCTAGGAGTATTGAGATTAAGGGTCGCGATCTGGTAAACGGCATTCCTAAAGAGATCGTGATGACGGAATCAAATATCGCTGAAAGCTTAGAGGAGCCTGTGAAACAAATCGTACAAGTCATCAAGCTTGTATTGGAGTCTGCACCACCTGAGTTATCCTCTGATATCGTTGATAGAGGCATTGCAATGACTGGTGGTGGAGCCTTGTTAAGAAATCTTGATAAGGTGATTAGAGAGGCTACAGGCCTTCCAGTCTTTATAGCGGAGGACCCGTTAGCTTGTGTTGCAGTTGGTACGGGTAAGGTGCTTGAAAATTTTGAGGAATTGAAGCACGTTTTATTTAAACAAGATTAAAACAAACGCTAGCACATTTTACATATCAGTTAAATAAAGTGCTTTTTTGCAAACAAATGGGGTATATTGAGTATGAACTGTAATTTTAGTAAAGATGACCTATTATTTTTACCACTGGGGGGTGCTGGTGAGATCGGTCTAAATTGTTACCTGTACCATGATAGGGGCAAGTGGTTGATTATAGACCTGGGTCTTGGGTTTGCGGATCCTTTGCATTTCCCGGGTGTCAGCATTTTAGTACCAAATGTGGATTTTTTAATAAAACATAAAAAAGACATTGCTGGTTTGGTTCTGACACACGCTCATGAGGATCACATTGGTGCTGTTCCTTATCTTTGGCAGGAGTTAGAATGTCCAATATATGGAACGAGCTTCACCACAGCGATTTTGAAGGCCAAATTTGCAGAAGCAATGCCTCAGAAAGCAGTAAAAATTGTAGAAGTACAAACAAATACACAGTTTCAAGTTGGTCCTTTTTCTATAGAATTAGTTGGCTTAACGCATTCCATTCCAGAGATGCAAGGAATAATATTGGAGACGAGTCGCGGTAAGATTTTTCATACAGGTGATTGGAAGTTGGACAAGGATCCGGTCATCGGAGACTCCACCAATGAAAAGCGACTGAAGAGTTTGGGGGATGATGGTGTACTTGCTATGGTTTGTGACTCTACCAACATCTTTGCTGATGGGGTCTCTGGTTCAGAAGGGGAGCTTGCAAAGAGCCTTAGGGAGTTGATATCCAGTGTTAAGAACGGGACTGTAGTGGTGACTACATTTGCTTCCAATATTGCCAGAATTCACTCAATTGCTTTGGCGGCGGAGGCCTCTGGTAGAAGGGTCGCTTTGATAGGAAGAGCTTTATGGCGTTGTTATGAGGCGGCCAAAGAATGTGGTTATCTTACTGATCTACTTCCATTTGTTTCAGAAAGAGAAATTAAGAAGATCAGACGTGAGGACTTATTGGTGATATGCACTGGATGTCAGGGTGAACCGCTTGCGGCGGCTGCAAAACTATCAAATGATCATCACCCTTCTTTGAAGATGGCACCTGGTGATCTCATAATCTTTTCTTCTAAAATTATTCCTGGTAATGAGAAAAGAATATTTCAATTATTTAACAAGTTTTGCAAGCTTGGAGTAGAGGTTCTAACCGAGCAGGATCATTTTGTGCATGTTTCAGGGCATCCGAACCGTGATGAGATGGCCAGAATGTACAAATTGGTCAGGCCTAAGATTGCGATACCTGTACACGGTGAAGCTGTCCACTTACATGAGCATTCAAAGTTTGCACTTGCTCATGGAGCGAAGCAGTCTGTGGAAGCTGAAAATGGTACGCTATTTAGGATTACCGAGACAAAGATAGAGACAGTTGGTCACATTAAAGCTGGTAAGCTTGCGATAGATGGCAACTTCATATTGGCATCCAACTCCAATATTTTGAAAATGAGAAGGAAGTTGATGAATGATGGTGCGGTGGTTGTGACTTTGATATTTGATTCAAAGAGCAAGATTTTAAAACCACCAACTATTATAGCGCCTGGTGTTTTAGATGCTGACGAAGATGATGATATTTTATCAAACATGAGGGATGAGATATATAATCACTTCTTAGGCGGCAAGAGGTATGGCACTTCAGAAATTAGGAAGTATGTGGAAAACACTGTGAGGAGGGTTATAAAGTTTGAAGTTGGTAAAACTCCAGAAATCGTATCGCAAGTAGAATGGCTTTAGGCTCACCTTTTGCCATCAACTATGTTTTAAATGCATTTGGAATCCCGCCACTTCACCTTGCCCTCGGCATTCTCGCCTTTTTGTCACTTCTGCTTCCCTTTTTTGTCATTCCCGCTCCCTCCTTTGTCATGCCCGTGAAAACGCACTGCTGTCCGGGGAAAATTTTTTATTAAAATTAAATATTTTTTGCATTGGTATTA
>NZ_SCFA01000046.1 GCF_004210275.1 Rickettsiales endosymbiont of Peranema trichophorum | reverse complement strand
TCTGAGGTAAGGAATTTAGAAGGAGCGCTTGGTCCATTAAAGCCTAGGAGAGTGTATGCTGATAAGGGTTACTATAGTAAGGAGAATAAGGAGCTATTACGCAGTAAGGGGATTAAGAATGGCATCATGTATAAGGCAGCAAGGAATAAACCGCTGAGTAGGCTAGAGAAAGCATTTAAGAGGGTAGTTAGTAGTCACAGATATTTGGTAGAACAGGCTTTTGGTACACTGAAACGAAGATTTGGAATGACGAGAGCTACCTATATGACATTGCAAAAGGTTAAAGCGGAGGTGATAAGAAAGGCCATGGCATTTAACCTGTTAAAGGCCCTAAATCTTAGTGTGAAACCTACTTGATAGGACAAAAAAGGGACTCTTACTATATTGTGTTAATTATTTATAACAAAGTATTTTGATAACTTAACATAGTCTGACAAAATATAACACAATGTTTATACCTTACTCACAACACAAATAAAAAAACAAAATCATGCAGAGGTCTCTGCTATAGTGCCTCAACATAGTAAATCATTATACTAATTAGTAAATCATTATACTAATATTTATATGATGCGGAGTATAACAGGATTTTTGATCAGTGTTGAGTACGGAGAATTAGAGGAGGTCAAGAAATATCTAGATCATGGTGTAGTCAACATCAATGATGCAAATACCATTGGGGAAACAGCCTTACATAAAGCTGCAGGTGCTGGTAATGTTGAGATGTGCAAGTTATTATTAGGATATCCTAATATAGCTGTAGATTATGCTGACGTAGCAGGTTGTACGCCCTTATGTTGTGCAGTTTTTAGTGGATATGAGGAAGTAGTCAAGTTGTTGTTAGACAACAAAGCTTCTACTAGTGTTAGTGATAAATATGGTGATACAGTGCTACATATAATGGCTAAATCACCGTTATTATACGAAAGTAGAGATTTTATTGCTTATTTATTGTTAGAAGCTGATGCAAAACCCAATGCCATGGGTTTCAAAGGTCTAACACCTCTCACAATAACAGCAGAATTTGGCTATTATTCAACATGTAGACTTTTGATGCAGTATGGAGCGGACGTTGACAAATGTACTGATTGGATCAAAAGGGTGCCTGGATTTATAGAAGTAGCAGAAATAGCGAGAGACACATTAGAGTATAACTGTAAGAGCATACTAGATAGTGTAGGTTATAGTATAGCTGTATCAAAACAGCTCTTACCCTTTGAACTTGTACAAAAAATAGCTGAGTACTACAGCGCCCCATACTGGCATGAGAAATTTGATAGTGAGATCAAAGAGGAGTTAATGGGAATAGTATTCCCTAGTAAGAAGTTAGAAACAAGCATCACACAATTAGATGGAGTAAATGACCAAGAGTTCTATGAGTTAGATGCGTCATTAGATAATGAAGGGGATGCGCATACTCATGATGTTCTCGGGTATAATCAGAAGGTGCACGAAACAAGCAGTATTAATATATTAATATTGATGGGTGTTGGTGTAAACGATAACAGCTTTAAAGCTGTATCACTAAAATTATGCCAGGATAGTATGGAGGGTTGGGGAGCACCAATATTCATAAAAAAATTGCAACAACAATTCACAGAGCAGGCATTGCTGATACATCAAAGTGGAGATAGCTCTACACCGGGGCAAGTAAGCCATTTGCAATTACAACAAAATATTCCAGGATATAGGGTATTAGAGCTCTCTTTCAACATAATCCCTCAAAGATTCTGTATCAAAATTGGTATTAGCGATATTTATTTGGTGGTTACATATCGACACGAGATCAACAAATTTTTTGAAATATTGGAACGAAATGATATAAAATCAGCAACGACTTTACCAATAACACTAGATATTCTATGGGATCATGGGGAATTCAAAAAACAGGTACTGTTTCCACTGCACCCCGACAAGGGAGGAAACGCACAAGATTTTGCATTTGTGAGAGAATTGCAACAAAAAATGAAGGCAGATATTGATATTCACACAATAATAGCAGAAAAAGCCCAAAAAGCTCAGGTATGGTTATACAAAGCAACAGTGGGCATCAAGGCAGCAGATACAGTAGTTGACGTCTTAAGGGCAGTAAATCAACCCACAATAGAGAACGGCAAGAGGTTGGTATTTGACGCAGTGCATCTATACGGGATGTACAATGGACTAAACGGCTACAGTCTAGCAATAGGAGGATTAGAAGCATCATACCAAATATACCATGGTGAGTATGTTGAAGCACTGAAGCAGGCTCTCACCACAGGAGCGTACATGGCATTACCTATGGTGATGGCGGCATCAGGTATTCCATACTCTGGTGTAATTTTTGCTGTGGGAATGACAACCTACAGTGCATATCATTTTGTGTCCAAGGCACAGGCTTTGTACGTGGAATACACAAGTCAGGACAATGGGGCAAAATCAGCAGAAGCTTACACACAACTCTACAGCTCACTTGCTCAAACACCGCTGCAATATGTGTATGATTTTGAAAGTTCTAGGAACCTTAACGAAGATTCAGCAGAGCAAGCATCATCATTGCAAGAAGTAGCACATAGATATATAAGCGAATGGCCTGAAAATCAGTAAAGATTAGATAGTCTATCCAGTGGATTCTAGTTGAAGCCATTCAAAAGACACTATCTGTGTAACGGCCACCAATCAAAAAGTGTTGGACCTGCAAAGGGAGTGTTGTTCTGGCCAGAATTAAATGCGAGAGACCTCTGCGTGATTTTGTTTTTTTATCCCGAGTTTGACAGCTAGAAGTGTAGGATGAGGCATAAGATATATGGTTTGAGGATTTTTTGTGATACATTTGTAATGTACTGCTATTTATTTGTTGCAATTTTATTTTTATAATATTACAAATATATTATTTGTAATGTACTCTATATTGCCTCTATGTTTCGGCGCACTACTCAAGCCAAAAATAATAATTACGTTTCCATCGTCAAAGCATATCGTGACAAAACCGGCAAACCTAAACAGAAAAAGAACGCCAAAAACTTTACGTTCTAGGACACAATCTTATCAAAACAATGGAGGGTCAACCACTCATCACTAACCATGACATCACAGAAATACGACGGGAAAATTGGGGCCTTGAGGTAATTATCGACCGACTCTTCTCCATCTACAAACTTGAGCCTCTATTCGCTAAACTAACTCTCGATCGCAAAATCGAATATGACATAGTTGCAGCTGTCAAATTCATGGTCGCAACTCGCTTTGTTGAACAAATGAGTAAGCTAGCCTCTTTTCATCAACGACACTCTTTCAGCGGCTTCGGTAACTTTGACCTACAGCATCTATACCGCAGTTTAGATGAGCTACACCGCTATCAAACAGAGATTAAAACACACCTGTTTCGTTCCCAAAAGGCTCTTTCTAAAAAGGAAATAGATGTTGTCTTTTTTGATGTCACTACTCTGTACTTTGAATCACAACAAAGCGATAGATTAAGAGACTTCGGCTTTAGCAAGGATTGTAAGTTTAACGAAACTCAGATTGTATTGAGCTTGTTGATTACAAGTGACGGTAGACCAATTGGATACGAGATATTTCCTGGGAATCAATATGAGGGAAATACTTTGCTAGATTGTTTGCAACAGCTTCGGGATTTTTACAATGTACAGAAAGTTGTGATTGTAGCGGATCGGGGCTTGAGTTCTTTCCAAAACCTTTAGGGGATTAAAGATAAAGGTTTTGACTATATCATAGGGAGCAGATTAAGGAATTTATCGAAATCTATGCAGGAAGAGATTTTGAAGCCTGAGGATTATTGTGCACTTTATGAAGCAGATGATGAGGAGATTCGTTACAAGACGATGACATATTGTCGTAGCAAGCACCTAAGAAATGAGGAAGGGAAGAATGAAAAACATGTATTGTCTGAACAATTGCTTTGTCTTTATTCAAGTAAAAGAGCGAGAAAAGATGCGGAGGATAGAAAACGTTTAGTGCAAAGAGCGGGAGAGATGCTTGAATCTGGGAGCTACAATGATAAACGTGGAGCAAAGAAATATCTGAAAATGGAGGGGGAGCGTCCTCAAGGATTGGATTTGGAGAGGATTGAACGAGACGGATGCTATGATGGTAATACAGGTAGTGCTACACTATAGCCCATCTTGTTCTAGCACATTTAATTATTATACGTTTTGTCTTGAATCGAATGGAATTGCTTGTTTTATCAAGTATGCGATCATTAATTTGTGTGGCAATCACTACTTAATGTGATACAATGTGGTCATTGATAAACACACTACAACAATAAAGTATGCCTACAGCGATTGACCTTTATATTTGCATAGACTCTGGTGATATCAATGGTGTTCGAAGTTACTTGGACAATGGTGGAGATGTGGTTAACTACAGAAGTATAGGTGGTGAAGCACCTTTACACCACGCTGCTACCATGAACAGTGTCGAAATGTGCGAGTTGTTCCTTGCGCATCCATTGATCACCCCGAATGATCGAACTTATGGGGGATGGACACCTTTACATCTCTCTGTTTGTCACAATCATATTGATGTGACTCGCCTCCTTCTACAACATAAAGCAAACCCAAACTTGTTGGAGGTAACGGGAAAGGCACCACTCCATCTTGCTGTTGATGACCCAAAATACATCGATACGGTTGATTTACTTTTAGAGGTTGGAGCAAAGCCAAATGTTATTGACGAGGAAGGGCTGACGCCTCTCTCCATTGCCGTTGCTCATCAACAAAAAGAGATATGCGTCTTGCTCTTACAACGTGGCGCTAATGTGAACTTATGTACAGAAGAGCTGCGATTGAGTAGAGTACTGTCTGATGCGTCACAAGAGGCGTTTGAGATATTAGACCATAACGACAGAGCAGTATTACAGATGGTTGGTTATAGTTTGGCTCTTTCAAGATTTGCTATTCCATTTGAAATGATTGACGAAATATCTAAGTATTATGAAAGTCCGTATTGGTGGAAGAAGTTTGACACTGAAGATATCGATAAGCTGATGGAAGTAGCTTCGCCGACGTATGCTCAAAGGCTTTGGGAGTGTACATATGAAGATACTGTAATGGTTGGTTCCGATGCAAACAGTGAGAGAGATGAGTGTATGATCTGCTCAAGTACAGAAATTACATCGCAACACGGAGAATCTTCGTCAATGGGAAGTGCATGTAGCGATAGTGATAGCACCTTGACAGATGAGCCAGCAGTAGTGCTAAAGAGCTCAGAAAGGGACTATAGGGCTATGCTAAGTCCAGGGAATGAAAACCAACATTCACTGCTTCTTAATGAGATGCTGGCATGGATATCAACATTACCGACATGGTTTCAGGAGCATGTGATGAGCTTGCATATGGTAGAAAGGCTTATTAGGGGGTGCCTGGATAGTGGTCCTATTGTTATAGACCCAATGTCAATTGATAGAGACCAGAGCTTTGAATCAGAGTATAGGCACTTGAGCAGATACGAGACTGCCCCATATACTGTTGAAAAAGCGAGGGCGACTGATTACGCGACAGAGTATCATGCTGAGTTGGTAGGGGATGCGATGATGGACTCTGAGTTTTACCCTTTGACAATGGATTGGAACAGCGGAGTAACACTAGTGGTGTAGTGTGGCTATCTGCTGATGTTGTTGTTGAACCCTTCGGAAGCTACATAATGTGAAGGTTTAGTACCAATTGTAGTGACAACATGAGGTGTAAGTCTTTTTGCAGTCGTCTTCTCATTTCTTTGAGCCTCGAGGGGGTGGAACTGCTGTGCCCCCCACTCTCGCGTATATAGTATCAGGTCCCTTTTGATGTGCTCCTCCCCCTCAGTGTCAGGTACTACATGCCGTTTACTTTCTTATTGGTTACCATACACCCTCCTGGATCTCGTTTGATGGTTCGAGTCCCAGATCTTTCCGTACTGGATGGCGGATGATGATCATATCCCGTAGTTTGCTTCTCGTCCCTTCGCTCTAGACCAAAGAACAATCCCGACTTTGACAACTGAAATAGCTCAAACCCTTATGTGGTAAGGATTTCAGCTTTTTGATGCTTAACTTGTTGTGAACCATAATTAGTAACAATTGGTTGATTTTTTAGCAAAATTTGGTACTTTCTCACGGTGGAGTGTGCTGTGTAATAATTTTTTTAGCTAAAATCGCATGAAATAAGCCTTGTAGAGCATTTAATGTCAAACTCGTGAAGAACAATCATTCTTTTGGAGCTCTAGGAGATTCAGACATACGGTGTAGTTGTTGTTCTGGTAGGACGGTTTGCTTAGGGCATATGTCAAATACATGTTGTATAGGATTGTACACATTTGTGCACACTCCGAAATTCCCCATCGCTATCCATATATTTCTTCTGTATTGCATCTTTTACTGCTTCTGGCTTCCTCATATCCTTAGTATCCAAGAAACGTTTTACAATTTCTTTCTTGATTTTACTGAGAGTCTACTCGGGTCATTTGCTGGTCTGTTTTTATGAAATATTTGATCAAAAAATATAGTAGTCGTATTATTGTATGGTAGGATTTGCACTCTATAAACATCATATTATTGAACAACATGCCTACAATCAGAGACCTTTGGATCTACATAGATGCCGGTGATACCAATAGAGTGCGTGACTACTTGAACAGTGGTGGGGATGTGGTGGGAGAAGGTGGTGACTACGTTGGCGTCTTTGGTGGAACGCCATTGCACCATGCCGCTTCCATGAATCGTCTCCGCATCTCTCAACTACTGCTGGCCCACCCACTAATAAACGTTGATCATCAAGATGGTGGAAGGTGGACACCGTTGTATGTCTCTGTTTGTCACAATCATATTAATGTCGCTCGCCTACTTCTAGAACATAAAGCAAACCCAAACTTGGTAGATATAAATGGGAGAACATCACTGCATATTGCCGTTGATGAGGCTAAATACATCGATATAGTTGATCTGCTTTTAGAGGTTGGAGCAGAGCCAAATGTTATTGACGATGAAGGGTTGACGCCTCTGTCTATTGCAGCCGCTCATCAACAAAAAGAGATATGTATCTTACTGTTACAACGTGGTGCTGATATCAACTTATGCACAGAGGAGTTGCGGTTGAGCAAAGTACTGTCAGATACTTCACAGGAAGCTTTTGAGATATTAGAGCATAACGATAAGGCGATATTAGAGATGGTTGCTTATAGTCTGGCTCTTTCAAGGTTGAGGCTTCCATTTGAGATGATTAAGGAAGTGTGTAAATACTATGAAAGTCCTTATTGGTGTGGGAAGTTTGACATTGAAGACATCGACGAGCTGAGGGAGGTGGTGTTGCCGACATATGCTCAGAAACTTTTAGAGTCTGTACCTGAAGATGTTGAGATGGTTGATGCTGATGTCAGTAGTGATGAAGAAGAGTCTGTGGCTTGCTCAAATAGCGATGGCATTGCCTCACAAGATCTGGATGGCTTTTCAGGAGGAAGGTCATGTAGTAGCGATAGTAACAACGTCTTGGCAAATGAGCCAGCAGTAGTGATCAGGAGCTCAGAAAGGGACTGTAGGCCCATGCCAAGTCCAGGGAATGAAAATCAAAGCACACTGCTTCTTAATGAGAGGCTGGCATGGATATCAACATTGCCGATTTGGTTTCAGGAGCATATGATGAGGTTACATATAGTAGGAAGGCTTATGGAGTGGCTTGATAGTGGTCCTATTAGTATAGAGCTCACATTAAGTGATAGAGCTGGCAACTTTGAAGCAGAGCATAGTGACTTCAGCAGATACGATGCTGTTCCATACACTGTTGAAAAGGCGAGTGTGACTGACTACGCGACAGAGTATCATGCTGAGTTGGTAGGGGAGTGGATGATGGACTCGTCATTCTATTCCATGACAATCGATTATAACAGTGCCGCAACGGACTTTTTACCTCACTTGTAATATATACTGTAATTGCAAATTGTGAGGATTGTATGAAGAATGGATACACAATATAATTATTTGGATATTGGAATAAAGAGTGTATTTATTCGATGAGGACTATGCAAAACTGAGGTGAACAAAGGCATTTGAGGGTGTACTCGAAACCACAGATCTTTGGCCTATTTTTGTATATTCATCAATCGCTATATGTGCTACCATCGTCGTACCAAAACCAATAGTAAAAGTAATAAATGCAAGACAATCAGGAGTGTAGATTTTTTCTCACTGACGTAGAATTCGGAAGGATAGATGAAGTAAGAAAGTACTTAGATAATGGCGGAGACGTCAATTTTAGTAGTGTACTTTGTGAGACTGCTCTTCATAAAGCAAGCAGGATAGGAGACATAGAACTTTGTCGACTGTTACTTGCGCACGACAATATTGAGATCAATGCACTTGAGGTGTTTGGGTACTCACCATTGCATGAAGCAATCTATCACGACAGGCTTGACATCGTGGAGTTACTTATAGAACACCGAGCAGATGTGAACATCGTGGGAGAATGCTACGCTACTACTACCTCTGCACCTCTACATTTTGCTGCGGAGAGAAATCCTGACATTACGTTATTGCTACTAGAGGCCCGTGCTAATGTCAATATTCCCAATTGTGCAGGATGGCCACCTCTTAACAAAGCCATAAAGTACCAACACAAAGAAAATTGCATACTTTTGTTGCAGTATGGAGCAGATCCTACTCTCTGTGACCCAGAATTAAGTGACACAAAGTTTTTCACATATGCTGCACAAGAAGCTTTTGAAATATTAGAGCATAACAGCAGAGTAATATTACAGATGGTTGGTTATAGCTTGGCTCTTTCAATGTTTAGCCTTCCATTTGAAGTGATTAAAGAAATATGTAAATACTACGACAGCCCGTATTGGTGGAAAAAGTTTGATACTGAAGACATAGGTAAACTGAAGGAAGTAGTGTTGCCGACATATACTAAGAAATTTCTGTGGTTTGTGTCTGGAGATATTGAGATAGTTGACACTAATAGTGATGGAGAGGAGTGTATCTCCTGTTCAAACATGAGCGGAGATACAGTAAATGGGTCGCAACATGTAGGGTATTCTCTAATAGGAAGCTTATGTAGTGATCATGATAGCCCTTTGGTAAATGAGCAAGCTGTTACAATAAGTATGTCAGAAAGGGAGCATAGTGATTCATCGATCCAAGAAAGCGGAAACCAAAACTCCAGGCTTCTCGACGAGATACTGGAATGGATATCCACATTACCTACATGGTTTCAGGAGCATATGATGAGCTTGCATCTAATAGAAAGGCTTATGGGATTACTTGAGTATGATATCATTGGAACAGCGTTTATATCAGCTAACAGAGGTAAGAGCTTTGAAGCAGAGAGTACTAAGGACTCCAGCAGATACCATGCTGCCCCATACACCGTTGAAATGGCAAAAGGGACTGATTACGTAACAGAGTATCAAGTTGAGTTAGTAGGTGAGGGAATGATGGACTCTGCATTTTGCCATACGACGACAGATTGGAACAGTGGTGGAACGTTCTGATGTAGTATGGTAGATAGCATATGCACTGATGGTCTTTGGATTATGCTAACTTACAAGAATAGTGTAGATATATCCTCATCAAAAGGGAAAGTGCTTGTGTACTATTTCTATATTCATCGATAATGATGTGTGGTATTATTTGGACACTTCAATAAATCAGTCAATACAACAAATGCAAGACGAACAACAAGGTCAGCTTTTTCTTAGCGATGTTCAAGCCAACAATGTACAAGGAGTAATACGATATCTGGATAATGGAGGAGACATCAATTTTAGAAGCATACTTGGCGAGACCGCCCTACACTGTGCATCTGAGACAGGGCATGTCACGATATATCGACTGTTGCTTGCCCATCCTGATATTGACGTCAACGTGCTTGAGCTTTTTGGGTCTTCACCATTACATAAAGCTATCTATTACCAAAGACTTGACATCGTAGAACTGCTTATAAAACATCGAGCAGATGTCAACATCATTGGAGAAGGTTACACTACCCCTACTTGCACACCTCTACATTTTGCTGCAGATAAAGATCCTGACATTACATTATTGCTACTAGAAGCTGGTGCTAATGTTAATGCTCTCAATTGTGCAGGACTACCGGCTCTTGATATTGCCATAGATCATAGGCACAAAGAGAACTGTATCATATTATTGCAATACGGAGCTGATCCAGGACTATGTAGGGCGAGGCTAAGGGACACAAAATTTTTTGCGAATGTTTCACAGGAAGCTGTTGGAATATTAGATCATAACGATAGGAGCATATTGCAGATGGTTAGTTATAAATTAGCTCTTTCAAGGTTTTGTTTTCCGTTTGAAATGATTAAAGAAGTGTGCAGCTACTACGAAAGTCCGTATTGGTGGAAGAAGTTTGATACTAAATACATAGATACAGTGATGGAGATCGTGCTACCGACATATGCTCAAAAAATTCTGGATTATCTACCAGGAGATACTGCAATGGTTGAAGCTGGTGCCAATAGTGATGGAGATGAGTGGGTCGCCTTATCAGGGAGGGATGGCAGCTCCATCTCGGACTATGAAGAGTTACAGTCAACAACAAACTCATATATTGATCATAATAGTACTTTGGTAGATGAGGACAGGGTGCTGATAAGTAGCTCAGAAAAACATGATACGAACGTTGCATGCTCAGAAAGCGACGATCAAAACACTCTACCTTTTAATGAAGTATTGAGATGGATATCAACATTGCCGATATGGCTTCAGGTGCACATGATGAGATTACATCTAGTAGAGAGGCTTGTGGGATTGTCAGATGCTTCTCCTACTTACACTTGGGTCATATCAGGTGACGCACCTGGGACTTGCGAAGCAGACCACACGCTCACCAGATACGATACTGCACCTTACATTGTTGAAAACGTGAGTGCGACTGACTACGTCACAGAGTATCAGAACCAGCTAGGAGATCTGCAGATTATGGACTCTGCCTTTTACCCTGTGATAATAGATTGGAATAGCGGTATCACATTCCCAGTTTAGTGAGGTAGATTTATTTACGCTGATAATTTTTGGATTATGTCAACCCACAAGAATGTTATAGAACATTCTTCGTTAAAAGATAGGTTTTCAATCTGTTGTGTGTTGTGCAATATTGGAAGAGACCTCTGCATTATTGAGTTATGTGAATAGAAGTATTATGGTATGGACCATGAAGTAAACAAGAAAGGTTGAGATGAGTTTTTCCCGAGTTTGACAGTTGTATTGTAGGGGAGGCTGGATTCATGAGTGATTGGGTGGTTATCAGTGTTTACTACAATTCGCGATATTTTATAATTTGCAATTTATCGGCTGCTCCAAACTCAACGCTAACATAATTGCATTGGTTAAATCATTATTGCGGTTAGTAATCTGTATCCTGTTGATGTTATTATTTATTACCGTAACCTCCATTCCCGACAATGCTTCTCTAATACTGTCATGAGTAACACCTTCTACTCCATTGGTTTTTAACTTTATTTCTAAGCTTCTTTCAAATAAAAACGCAATGTAACTTAAAGTTAAATGGCCAATAATTCTATTGCTTGTCCAGTGAAACATTGGCCTGATTTCAAAGTGATGCTTCAAAATCCTGAATGACTCCTCATTGGATCATCTCAAATTACTGTAGCCACCTCAATCTCTTAACGCACTTTCTCTTACATCACATCAGTCATCTCTTGCACTTTCAACACTTCTTCCACAACCAGTTCCGCCTGATCCACTCTAATGGTCTCAAATTCGTATATGTATTGTAATGGAGTTTGGGATAACAAAGTGTAGAATTCTCCATATGCAGAGGCTGATCGTGCTGCATTGTCATCGCTTGTATACTCCACATACAAAGCATGTGTGTTGGACATCAGATGGTAAGTGCTGTAAGCAGTTATTCCTACTGTAAATACTAAGCCTACATACGGTAATCCTGTCACTGCCATTACCATAGGTAGAGCCATGTAAACTCCTGTGATCCCTAGATGCTTAACAGCTACTGTGTATTCCCCTTGGTACACTTGATAGGCAGCTTCCACACCTCCGATTGCTAAGCTGTATCCATTGAAGCCTTTACACATTCCGTATATGTGTACCGCCCCCAACATCAGTTTCTTGGCGTTCTTCAGTGTTGGTTGATTGACAGCTCTGAGTACGTCCACTACTGTATCAGATACTTTGATGCTTAGTGCTGCTTTGTATAGTATTACTTGTGCTTTTGCTGCTTTTTCAGCGATTACCACATCTATGTCGACATCGGAAGTCATTTTTTGCTGTAATTCTCTTGCAAATGCAAAATCTCCGACCTTTCCTCCCTTATCGGGATGCAACTTCAACAATACACTCTTCTTGAATTCTGCGTAGTTACGGAAAATATCAATAGATGTTGTCTCATCCAGATTGTTTTCTTTCAAGATTCCGTTAAATCTTGCAATTTCTGACTTATATACAAGCTGCCTGCATTTCCAGATCAGGTCTAGTTTGTGAAGGATCTTTTGTATTATGCCATTTTGAGCGAGATCTAGATGCTTACTACTTATACCATTCGAGCCCTGACCCTGTTCTTCTTCAACAGTGATCAGTGCCAGTGACGGCAATGGCAAAGATGGTATGACCAAAACATCACTACCTATTGCTCCCATTATTTCAAGCACCAACTCCCTACTTCCTATCTCCTTTGCTCTAATGAGCAATGCTAGGGCTTGCTCTTCCGTGTACATTACGTTCAACAGCGTATCGTGCAGTATACTTCCTCCTAGCTCATGCGCTACGTACAGCAAGTCCCTTCCTACAGTGCTTTCTATTAGTGCGTATACCCTGTTGTCATACCTTGCGCTTACAAAGCATAGTGTTACACTAGCACTTCTCTGATCTACCCGCATCTTTAACATACCCACTTCCACGTCTTCTACTCTCTCTCCATATCCACCAGTGTACTCGCTTATTATATCTGTGACAGACAAGGGTAACTCTCCTAATCCTTCTAATATGATACTGTATTTTAACATACTCGATAGCAGCACTTTGTTGTGACTTATTACCTCTAAACCTTCCAATACGCTCTTTTCAAATTGCCTGATCGCTTTCTTATTAGATGTGCCTAGTCTGCTCAGTACTTCCTCCTTTATCGATCTGCCCTTTTTATTTACAACATCTAAAGGTGTACCGTATTGCACCAACAACGATGTGATCCCTCTTGCATCTTCGATTGCACAACGATCAAAAAAGTGATGTGAATAATGCAATGCTGTATTTCCATCGCCATCAAGCACTGATAGATCTGCTTTAGCGTATCTTACCAAAAACTCTACAATCTCTATTTTTCTTGTCATCGCTCTGTGAATTAAGGCACTTTGGAGCAAATTCCCAGTCATTTTGTTCACATCTGCTTTATATTCTATCAATAACTTCATCATCTCTATGTTTTCTAGTGCAAGCAACATACTACTGCATCTATTATTCCCAGTAAGGTCAGGGTTTAGACCATATTCAGATAGCAACATTCGGACTATCTCTATTTGTCCAAACTCTGAAGCGTACTGTAGTAGGTTCCCATACCCAGGCTCATCACGCTCCGGATCGTAATACTGTAGTAAAAACCTCACAACTTCCTTGTGACCCTTCTTAACAGCACGAAAAATAGCCATAGGTTCAAACAATACTTCAACGCATTCGTATTGCAGTAATAGCTTCAGCACTTCTAGATGACCCATAGCACTTGCATCTCGAAATGCACACCACTTATCTACTTCAGGTCCAACTTCATGCTCTAAGACATACCTGCATACATTGATCGCACCGCTCCAGCTACTCATCATCAGCACACTCATCATCACAGAATTCAGTTCAACCACGACACCAGATTCTATAACCCTCCTCACACCATCTGCATCATCACGCTTCACTAATTTCCTGATACTCTCTAGCAAGATTTCATCGCCATCATTAGCGTATATAAAAGCTCTTTTACTAATCCCTGTTCTCCTTACCTTGCGCATTTTTATACAACTATTACTGTTATCTCATCGTGATGTTATAGCATATGTCCACTACGATCACTACTAAGGATTGCACATACCTGAACTATTACTCCTTGAGCATATTCGTACCTGTACAAGTTTTATTTAACCTCTTTTGTTTCAGCTATTGCACTGTTAACAAAGTGATTGAGAAATAGAGATTAAAAGAATATAGGCTATACTTCTGGATAAATCATACGTGTAATATAAAAAAAGCAACAAGGAAATCCCCAATGACAGCAGCTCAGTTTAAAGAAATGATAGAGCGCAATAAGAAGAAAAGCGGAGCCCGACTAAGATTTACGAACGTTTCTCCACGATACTTTCTTCCCTCCTTTTGTCTTCATGGCATTACCATTATGTATTCGCATGTAATGACATTATATATCATACAACACTTCTTGCAATGTCTGTTGTTTGGGCTGTTCTTGCCTTAGTTCCATATTATCTCCACCATGAGTATCAAATTCGTATATGTATTGCAGCGGTGTACCAGCTAGTGAGCTGTACAGATTTGCATAAGCTTCTGATGACTTTGCTGCATTATCCTCACCAGTGTACTCTATGTACAGACTATGTACATTGGACATTAGATGGTAACCACTGTAGGCTGTCATGCTTGCCACGAGTACCAAGCTTCCATATGGTATTCCTGCTGCTGCCATTGCCGTAGGTAATGCCATGTATGCTCCTGTGATCGCAACGTGCTTCAATGCTTCTAGATATGCTCCTTGGTATACTTGGTATGATGCTTCTAACCCTCCTATTGCCAGTCCATAACCGTTCAACCCCTTGTACACTCCATACAAGTGTGCTGTATCGAACACTAGTTGCTTGCCGTTCTTCAGTGTTGGTTGATTGACAGCTCTGAGTACGTCCACTACTGTATCAGATACTTTGATGCCCAGTGTTGTTTTGTACATCGCCACTTGTACTTTTGCCGCTTTTTCTGCTATTATTGTGTTTATGTCGACATCTGAGTTCATTTTTTGCTCTAATTCCTTCACAAATACAAAATCTTCTCCATCAGGCTTCTGATCGGGATATAAGCGCAACTTCGCATCAGGATGTAGCTTAGATAGCACCTTGTTCTTTAAGTCCCTAGGATCCCGCAATAAATTTAACGATTCTGTGACATCTACTCCATTTTCTTGCAATATTTCGTTAAATCTAGTGATTTCTGCTTTGTGCAGGCGCAGCTTGTATTTCCAGGCGATGTCTAGTTTGTTGCTTAATTTTTCAATGATACTACTAATAGTGCTTGACACCGTAATTTTTTCGTGTGGAAGATAGAAGGTATTGGTGGTTTGTTGTGCACCCTCTTCTCCTATCCTTAATCTAATTGTGCTCTGAACCACCAGCGCCTCTTCGTTGATGGGAGACATTCCAACAGCCCTCAGAGGCATGCCTGCCTCTTCTACGGCTCCCATTATCTCTAGTATCAATGCTTTGCTTCCCATATCCTTCGCTCTACTCAACAGAGCTAACGCTTGCTCTTCCTCGCATATCACATTTAACAATGCGTCATGTAGTATACTTCCTCCTATCTCGTAAGCGTCAAGCAACAAATTACTACCAATATATGAGTTCAAAAACGTATTATTGTACAATATTCTTGAATAAAGAACGATGATGGTACTTCCAACCATAGCATCTGTAGCTGGAAGCAGGTCACGGTATGGTGCTGTGTCTTCCGGAAGCCTTAAGGCCTCCTCAAAGTCTTGTTGTACTTTTATAGGATCTATGTCTCCTCTTCTAGAAGGCTTCTCCTGACTCTGTAGCCGTTGATGTACCTCATACCACTCCCTAGCTATTCTTCCATCTATGCCTTCTTCTCTCACTACCAGGCCCCCATCGCGTCTTTCGAATATTGATAGCATTTTACCATAGTCTTGAGCACTGTCTGCTGAACATTTCAGAAAGTAGTGGATACTTGTTGGGTCTTCTATGTTCGTCCTTACCTCTACGTCACCTTCTAGTAAACTGTACCTTGCATTTCTAAGATCATTAGTTAATGCTACAGCTAATGGACCATAAAAATGGCATATGTCCTTTCTATACATTTGATCTAGTGTATCCTCCTTCACTTTTCTGTACGTACTAATGGCATATTGCCTCGCAAAGTCCTTTCTCATATCCATGATTTCTTGTGCATCTCCTCGATAGAAGTTGTTGTGATCTAGCATATACATCGAGTGTACGTCTGAATTAGCAAAAATCTCAGCGTTTTTAAGAGCATATATTCCGCAGCTTGTACCATCTGTCTGTTCCACACTCGTATATGTTTTGATCTCCACACCACCCCAACATTCTACTATAACAGCCTCTAGATCTTTGTATAACTTTCCTAGCGAATCTTTAATTAGGCATTTAATACCGACACGATCTTGGAAAACAACAAATGCTATCCAATGAAATAACTCGACGTTATATATACCTACTATTTTCCTTTCCAAAGTCCCGCTACTATGCTGTTTTAGCACCTCAGAAACGTCAAGACAACCAATAGCTCTACCACATGCACCGACAAATGCTACATCTGTTCTGTCCTTCCATAGTTGCTCTCCTATGACTTGAATGTCGTTCCCTTGATACCAATAATTGTTGTTGAAACATTGATTAAACGCATTCTCCAGAGCATGTAGATCTTGTGGACCCTCACCTTTGGTAACTATAGCGGTGGGGTTCACCTCCAATTTCTTTAACTGTTCCACCGTTCTTAATATCAGTACGCGGGCCTCTATGGAGTCATATCTTTGTAGCAGTACTGAAAATATTTCATCAGTTCTCATGGCCTCCAACTTAACAAAATTTTGCTCCTCGCTCAGGCCAGATTCTGCAGAGCTCTGGGAATACTGGTATTGCGAAATAAACGTCTCACCTTCATCCTTAACCCCACGTTTCTGTTTTGTCTTAGAAGATAGACTCGACAAAAGTGCTCGCGCCGCTTCTTGTTGCTGTATCATTCTTGATACAGCATAATCAGTGTAGATATATACGCTATGCCCTTTTAAAGCAATCTCATCTATTTGCTCAACCTTCTTTATTGGAAAATCTACATTACGTTTATCCACGTAGTATCCCACATTACCTTCTGCCACAGTTCCTAACAATTCATCACCAGAGTACAAAAATATCGGCTTCGCCCACCCTTTAAATTTCAAGTTATGGTCATCTCTCTTTTCTACATATGCTTCTATGTTCACCTCTTGTCCGTCAGCAATAGTTTTGATACTATTCCGACTCTTATACTGATGATATGCTTTCAAAGCCAATGCGCAGTAATTGCAACAAAGCTTGGCAATGCCTATGTAGATCGGCTCACTTGTATTTTGAAGTACACGAGTAAATACCAAATAATCTATTATTTTCATCTCTGCGTGCATCTTCTCTCCCGGAATATTCTTGCCAATTGCCAGTATCACGTAACCATGCTCCATATTCTTCATCAAAGAGTAATGGGGATAGGAGAGCTCGTCTAATTCAAGTGTCACAACTGTCGCTACTTCAATTCCTTTGAACGCATCTTTTATCGCATGTGCATTGCTCCTTTGTAAAAATTTTTCTATTTTTATAAAATCCCTAGCTAGCGCACTACTTATTTCATATGCAACAGCCATAAATTTCCTTTGCTCTATAGGGTAAAGTTCACTTTTTGACGCATAATGCTTGCGCCAAGTTTTATATTCATTCAATACATCTAGTGCTATACCGCCTATCTTCTCCTCATCTAATTGAACGTACCCCGACGCTTCTCCTTTGATTCTTTTAGTGCATATCTCTTTAAATACCAGGTCCCTTGTTGCACATGAAACTTCCTCTCCTTTGGCAAGGGTCCTAAAATAACTCATTACATTTCTTATTAGCGACACTTTCCTATTGGCATCTTCCTTGAAATCTGTGCCCGACTCAATATCATTATCACTAATCAGTATCTTGTTGTTAACAAAACACACTGCCGTACAGCCTTGGCTAGTCATTTCTAAAAGCCTTGCAAGATTGTCTAATACCCTCTTGTCTTTTGGGATCTTGGTGTGTCCTACTGTT